>NZ_JANSHW010000477.1:0-2767 GCF_047461815.1 Synechococcus sp. R6-10 | reverse complement strand
GTAGCCGCTTTCATCGGCAGAGTGGGGAGTGAGCAAATCCAACAGGGGCAGGTCAAATCCCCCCGCCTGGTGACGTTTGGCCCGCAGGATCTGGCTAAGGCGCAGCAGGTTTTGCAGCAGGGCCATCAACTCCGGCACTTCTTCGTCGGGGCCCAAGTCGGCGGTGGTGGCCAAAAGAGCCTGCACCTGACCATAGGACAGGTGAGCCCGCGATTGCACCAGGCTGGGGTAAATCTCGAAGTTTTGTACCACCCCTTCTGGGTCGAGGGTCACTAGCAGTGAATAGGCCAAGCGCTCCTGCTGTGGCAACAGAGCCAGGCGGTTGTGCACCTCCGGCGGAAAGAGAGGCAGCACCATCGTATCGAGGTAGACGGTGGCCGTCCGCTGCTGAGCCTCTTGCTCCAAGGGGTGGTCGGGATCCAGCCAATGGGCCACGTCGGCAATGTGGATCCCCAGCAGCCAGTGGTCATTCTCTTGCCGCTGCAAGGAAACAGCCACGTTGGGTTCCAAGCCGTGGGGATGCTGCAGATCCAAAGGCTCCAAAGTGATGCAAAACCAATCGCGCAGATCGCGGCGGCCCTTTTGGTCAGAGCGGCTGAGCTTTTTGGGCAGAGCTGCTGCTGCCTCCAACACCGGGGCGGGAAACTCCTGCGGTAGGTCGTACTTGCAACAGACCAAATCTGCATCGATGGAGGCTTCTGGGCCGTCGCCCAAGATTTTGCGAATGGTTCCGGTTGGGGGTAGATCCCCCAGCGGGTAGCGATCCACCTCCACATAGGCCACCCGCCCCTCTGCCAGCTCGACAGGGGATCCCTCCGTCAGGGCCAGCTCGAACAGCAGCCGGTCGTCCAAGGGCACCACCCGAAAACCCTGTTCCGTCTGTTTGAGGCGACCCACCAGGGCAGAATTGGCCCGCTCCACAACGGCCACCACCTCTCCTTCTGGACTGCGGCGACGGTTGCCATCTTTGGTGACCCGCGCCAACACCTGATCCCCATTCCAGGCGCCGCTGAGGTTGCTGCCGTGGATGTACACATCCTCCACCCCCGGCTCGTCCCGAATGGCGAAGCAAAAGCCTTTGCTGGAACAGCGCAAACGCCCCACCACCAAAGATTCGTCCGGCTTGCGCCGATAGCGAGGGGGATCCCCGGATCGTTCCAGAAACCCAGCCCGCACCAGGCCATCTAGGGCAATCTCCAGCATTTCCGGCGCTTCTGGGTCGGCGGACTGCAAGAGAGCAAGAAGAGTATCTTTGTCGGTCAATTGCTCGGGAGGCTGAGAGAGAAAATGCTGAAAAATTCGAGAGAAGTCCATTTTGGGTATTGGCAAAAGAGGAGAGAAGAAGAGGGGTTAAGACATCACAAGACCCAACCCGTTGGCGTTAGTCACGCTGGCCGGTGACGATAAAAGCTACCCGCTGACCGATGTTGGTGCTGTGGTCGGCCAGACGCTCCAGGTAACGGATCGCCAGCAACATCAATAGAATAGGCTCGACCGATCCGCGAATGTCAGACTGCTGCGCCAACGTATTGTAAAGGTTAGTGTAATCTTCATCAACGGCGTCGTCTTCCCGCTTCAGTTGTCGGCCCAGGTCGGCGTCCAATTCTGTCAGGGCCACCAGGCTGTGGCTGAGCATTTTCTGGCAGCGCTGCATCATCACCTGAATACGACCCAGCTCCGGGGGCGGCGGGTACATGACCAAGCGCAGGGCCACTTCGGCCAAATCTTTGGCGTAGTCGCCAATCCGCTCCAGATCGCGTACCAGTTGCATCAGGGTGCTGATCCAGCGCAGATCCCGCGCCACTGGGGAGCGCAAGGCGATCAAGTTAATACAGTCTTTCTCGATTTGACGATAAAAGCGGTCAACTTGCTTGTCTTGAGCAATAGCCTGTTCGGCAGCGACCAAGTTCTGTTCAAACAGGGCCTGCTGGGCCAAGACCACCGATTTTTCCACTAATGCCCCCATACGCAGCACATCCTGCTGAATCCGCTTAATCTGAAGTTGCAGCTCAGCTTGCCCCATGGCTTTCTCCCATGGATGTGGGCAGGGGGGGGAAGGGTTGCAGTTGTTTTGGATCACCAGAGCCAGCTGATCTCAATCATGGCAAACTTCGCCTGGAATAGGGGCAGGGAAGATGGCCAACTTGGGGGAAGATGAAAATAGCGGTTGCCCTTTGAGGGGGATTCGTCTGTCTGGAGTTCTCGGGTTGCTTTGTCATTGAGACGGTCTCATGGCTCTCCCCCCTATCGTTGTGTTGGACGATGATCCCACTGGATCCCAAACCGTTCACAGTTGCTTGCTCCTCACCCGCTGGGATCCGCAGACTTTGAAGCTGGGGTTGCAGGATAGCTCGCCAATTCGCTTTATCCTCACCAACACCCGATCCCTGCCGCCGGCCAAGGCCGAAGAGGTGACGCGGTCGGTCTGCCGGGCCCTCAAGCAGGCCATGGGGGAGCTGGGGTGGGAGCGGGCCCTTTTTGTTAGCCGCTCCGACTCGACGCTGCGGGGGCATTACCCCTTGGAAACGGATGTGATGGCAGCGGAGCTGGGGCCCTTCGATGCCCATTTTCTGGTGCCGGCCTTTTTTGAGGGAGGGCGCATCACCCGCAACAGTGTCCACTACCTACGGGTGGGGGAGCGCTGGGTGCCGGTGCATGAGACGGAGTTTGCTCGGGATGCGGTGTTTGGCTACCACCACAGCTATTTGCCGGACTATGTGCAGGAGAAAACCCAGGGGCGGATCCGGGCTGAGCAGGTGGAGCGATT
>NZ_JANSHW010000476.1:0-4391 GCF_047461815.1 Synechococcus sp. R6-10 | reverse complement strand
GAAAGGCTGGGGCGTGTAGAACTCGGCCCGCACCGGCGTACCCACCACTTGGGCGGCCACCCCTGGCAAATGCTCTGCCGTCTCCGCCATGCCCAGCGCCACCACCTGACAAAATCTCCCCAGCCAACGGGTCACTTTGCCCGGGATCCGATTGGACTCGTGCAGCAACACCGGTACCCCCAGCGAACGGGCGGCCAAAATGGCCGGAGCGGCAATGTACCCACCGGTGGTCAGGACAATATCAAACCGTCCCGACATAAGGAGTCGGCGCACTTGTAGGGTGGCGCGGGCCAGTTGGGCCAAGGCTTGCAGCTTGCGGAGAGGGGATCCCTGCCAGCCCGACATGACGACCCGGTGCAAGGGATACCGCTCCCGCACCAGCTTCCCTTCCATGCGATCCGGCACCCCCAGCCATTCGATCTGCCAGTCAGGCAACTGCTCGGCAACGGCCAAGGCCGGAAAAATGTGGCCACCAGTGCCGCTGGCAGCAACCAGCAGCCGAGGGCGTGAAGCTGGATCCTTGGCGCGTATATCCACCCGTGTGCCGATTAGGGATCCCTGAGACCTTCAGGAGTTGTTGGAGCTGACATAGCGCAAGAGGGTGCCCCGTTGCCCCAGAATAAACCCTTGCTCGGGGCCGAAAAACTCAATGCTGTAGAAGTTGGCGGGGATGTTGCTGAGTTTCTTGGCCTGCTCCCAGGTTTTGCCACCGTCAGGGCTGTGGATCAGGGTAGCGCCACCCCCCACCACCCACAGGTCGTGGTCGTTTTGATAGGCGGCATTGAGGTAGCCAAAGCTGAGGGCCCGCCCCGGACGCAGCGGCGACGACCACTGGCCGGAGGTGAAGTCATCGGTAAAGGCGATCTCCGCCCCTTGGTTCAATTTCCAAGCGCTGCCGTGGGGGCCAAAGCCCATGTTTTGAATGCGGCGGGAGCTTTCCCGCGGATAGGGCTTCCAGGCGCGGCTTTCTGGGGTGTACAGAAAGTAGAAGCTGCCCCGCGACGACACCGCCAGATATTCGCCTTCAGGGCCGCGGGCAATGTTTTTGATGGCCCCAATCGGCTCATCCACTTGGGCATGCCAGGTCTGACCGCCATCTTCGGTGCGGTAGATGGCCCCCACATTGGTCACCATTTCGGCGGCGCCAGGGCCCAGAGCCTGGATCAAGAGCGGCTCCCCTGGCAGTTGGTTGTTAAGGCGAATGGAAGTCCAGTCGGATCCCTCGTTCAGGGTGTGGAGGAGGATCTTCGGCTGCCCGGCCACCCAGCCTTCTGCCCCAGCAAAGCTAATGGAGGCCAGGTAGGCTTCCGGCTCCAGACCCGGCAGCTCCCGCACCTGCCAGTGCAGACCCCCATCGCGGGATTCCAGCAGCGTCGCCTTGTCTCCCACCAACCAGCCATGGGAAGGGGTGGTGCCGGTGAAGGCAATGTCCAGCAGAATGTTCTGGGTGGGCACTTCCACCTGCTGCCAGGGGACCACCCGCATGTTGGGCATCCCCGCCGCCATCAGCAGCACCGAGACAGCAACCAGCAGCACCAGCCTCAGGGGTTTGAACATCTTGACCCTCACTCGACGAAATAAAAACTCATCAAAAATAAAAATCCCAGCGCCAATCCCAAAAAGATCAGCAGGTTCTTTTGGGCAGGGGTCATCACATTCACCCCCAGGCCATAGCGCAGGTTCTCTTGAAAACCCGAAGGCTTGCCTTTGGCACCCACTGCTTGGAACAAGCGCTTGTCGGCTCGGCACACCGGACATTTCCAATCGGCTGGCAATTCCTCAAACGGCACGCCCGCCGGGATCCGATTGAGCTGATCCCCCTTGGCCGGTTCGTAAACATAGCCACAAGAACGACATTCGTAGCGCTGCATCCGCAGGGGATCGCTGAGCTGCGCATCGGTTTCATCTTCCGGCAACTCAATGAGCCTCGGTGTCTTGGGAGAACGGGGTTGAACACCGGGATCCGGTTGCGAGCCATTCATGGTCAGGGATCCATTTGCATCGTCGATCCTATTATGAGAGGAATTGTTACAAAAATCTACTCAGACCCTTTCTTGTTGCTCAGGGGGATCCCGCACCAGCCTGGGATGCCGACCTGAAGAGACTTATCCGGTGGACACAGGGATCCACCAGGGGGATCCTATGTTATGTTTTGGCTATCCTGCCCTCAGTGTTGTGCAAGCGGGTGCCTTTCATGACCACGCCCCCTCGCCGACCAGCCCTCAATCACGTGCTCATCGTCAAGGATCGTCATGGGCCAAAAGCCTACTGGTTGACGGCTGAGCTCTACTCCTTAGGCCGGGATCCACGCAACAGCATTCGCATCGACTCCCAGTACGCCTCTCGCTACCACGCCATTTTGGTCAAAACAGAATCCCCCTCTTCTCCCGATGGGTTCACTTACCAAATCATCGACGGAGACATTCAGGGCACCCCCAGCACCAACGGCCTTTACGTGTGTGGGCAACGGGTGGAATTTCGGGATCTGGAGGACGGGGACGAAATTCAGTTTGGCAACGATGCCACTGCTACCTACTCGGTGCAAAACAAGGATCTGGATGAAATCCTGGCTACTTTTGAAAACACCCAGATCGTTGAGCTCTGAGAGGCTGCTTTCCCTGTTGAGTTTTGGCCTGTGGGGGATCCCCCTGTCCCCACGTGGGTTGAAGGGTTAACCGGCGCTTGGAGAGGGGATCCCGTCGCCGTATTTTCGGGATCGCTTGCTGGTAAACTGTGTCATACGAAAAAACAAAGCTGGGATCCCTGCTGTTTTATTGGGCTTTCTGCTTGCGGGATCCCTTCCTTCTGTTGTCTCTAAGGGAGGATCCATCTTGCGCCCCATCCTCATCGCCGGCAACTGGAAAATGCACAAGACTCAGGCTGAGGCTCGCGAGTTTCTGCAAGAGCTGGGCCTGGCCCTACAATCATCGCCGTCAGGGTCAGCATCCCAGCGGCAGATCATCCTATGTGTGCCCTTTACAGACCTGGCGGTGGTGGCAGAGCAAAGCCGCGGATCCGACATAGCCGTGGGGGCACAAAATCTGCATTGGGAGGATCAGGGAGCTTTTACCGGGGAAATTTCCGGCCCCATGCTGGCGGAATTGGGGGTGCGCTACGTCATCGTCGGCCACAGCGAACGGCGGCAGTACTTCGGCGAGACGGACGAAACCGTCAATCGGCGTCTGGCAGCCGCCCAGCGGCACGGCCTTACCCCCATCCTCTGTGTGGGAGAAAGCCAGCAGCAGCGGGAGCAAGGCTTGACCGAGTCTTGGATTGTGGGGCAGTTGGATCGCGCCTTGCCGGGGATCGATCTGGGGAACTTGGTGATTGCCTATGAGCCCATTTGGGCCATCGGCACCGGCCAGACTTGCGCAGCTCAAGAGGCCAACCGGGTCATCGGCTTGATCCGGCAACACCTGGGCAATGCCCAACTGCCCATTTTGTATGGCGGCTCGGTGAAGGCCGGCAACATCGATGAGCTGATGGCCCAGCCTGAGATTGACGGCGTATTGGTGGGAGGGGCCAGCCTAGACCCCCAAGAGTTTGCCCGCATCGTCCATTTTCAGGCTCTAGCCCCCGCCTAGGCCGCTAGCGGGATTGTCCCCACAACAGGGCCACCGGGAAGGATTTTAAGACAACGCCCACCGGCAAGGTTTCGCCGGCAGGGATCCTTTCCTGGGTTAGCCCGTTCACCCAGTCCAGCCGCTTCCAGCGCGGCAGATGAATTTCGGTATCTGCCCAAACGGATTCTCCCAGAGGATCTTGGGTTTCGTCGATCAACTTTGTTAAAAAACGCGGCACCACCGTGAGCAATACCTGCTTGCCGTGCTGACGGGCAAAAGCCACAACATGGTCAGCATGGGATCCGCTGATTTGCAGAGGAATGTAGCTGCCCTCGAGAAACAATTGGGGCTGTTCCTGGCGGGCCTTGAGCACATGGTAAATCAGAAACAGCTTAATGCGTCCGTCGCTGCGGTGCAGGAGCAAATCCGCAATGAGTTGGAGAGGATCCTGTTTAACCCGCCGTTGAATTTCTTCCAAATAGGCGAGGCGACGGGAAAAATCCACAGGCCGACGATTGTCGGGATCCACCATGCTCAAATCCCACAGTTCCGTGCCTTGGTAAATATCCGGGATCCCAGGGCTGGTGAGCTTGATCAGCGTCTGCGAGAGGGAATTAAAAATGCCAAAGTGGGCAACTTTCCGTTGGAAAGGCAAAAAGGACTCCAAAAAGGGGTTAGGGCCTTGAAGGATCCGTTCGATAAAAGCGGTAGTGGCTTCTTCGTATTCGGTATCGGGGCGAAGCCAAGCGGTGTGGACCTTAGCTTCCCGCACTGCTTTGATGGCATAGTCTTTGACCCGCTGTACGAACTGGGGCACCTCTTCCGGTT
>NZ_JANSHW010000475.1:0-2358 GCF_047461815.1 Synechococcus sp. R6-10 | reverse complement strand
AAGTGGTGTGGGCGAGGTGCTCGGCGTAGTCGATGTCGGCCCGCAAAGTATGCAAAGGGATCCGCCCCTCCCGCGTCCATTCGGTGCGGGCAATCTCGGCCCCGTTCAGACGCCCGGCAATTTGGATTTTGATCCCTTGTACACCTGCCCGCTGGGCCCGTTGGATCACCTGGCGCACGATGCGGCGAAAGGCAATCCGCCGTTCCAACTGTTGGGCAATGTTTTCCGCCAACAAGGTCGCCTCGGCATCGGCACGGGTGACCTCTACTACATTGATGCGAATGGTTCGCTCGCCACCACCTCGTGAACCAGGGCTTTGTCCCGCTAGCGCGGACAGCTCTTTCTGTAGACCTTGGCGCAAAGTCTCTAGGCTGGATCCGCCCCGACCCACGACCACCCCAGGGCGAGCAGCCCGGATCTCCAGGTCAATTTGATCCGCTTTGCGCTCGATTTGGATATCGGCCAAACCAGCACTGCTCAGTTGCTTGGTCAGGTAGGTGCGAATCTGGTCGTCCTCCTGTAACAAGGCTGGGTAGCGGGCTGGATCGGCAAACCAGCGGCTGCGATGCTCCTTAATCACGCCGAGGCGGAAACCGGTGGGGTGGATCTTCTGTCCCATGGTGGTGTCGGTTGAAGGGTAAAGGGCTAGAAATACAGGAGGTTAAGAGGCCGTCGCCGCTTCAGCTTCCTCTATGGGCCGGACGGCGATGGTGATGTGACAGGTGCGCTTGCGAATGGGGTAGGCCCGCCCTTGGGCGCGGGGGCGAAACCGTTTCAGGACGGGCCCCTGATCAGCATAGGCCTGGCTGATCACCAGATCCCGAGGATCCAAGCCGTTGTTGTGCTCTGCGTTGGCCACCGCCGAGCGCAGCACCTTACGAACCGGCTCACAGGCAGCGTAGGGCATGAACTCCAAAAGAATCAGGGCATCGGCATAGGTGCGCCCACGGATCTGATCCAACACCCGCCGCACTTTAAAGGGGGACATGCGGATATAGCGGGCTACCGCTTTAACCTCAGGGGATGAATCGGCCATGGCCCTCTCCTTGCCTACTCGATACTTTCCTGTTCGTTATTCCTCTCAACGGCGAGCGGCTTTTTTGTCGCTCCCCGCGTGACCGCGGAAGGTACGGGTGGGAACGAATTCCCCCAGCTTGTGACCCACCATCTGATCGGTGATGTAGATGGGCACGTGTTGCTTGCCGTTGTGAACGGCGATGGTGTGGCCGATCATGACCGGCAAGATGGTGCTGGCCCGCGACCAGGTCTTGATCATGTGCTTCTCGTTGCGCTCGTTCATCTTCTCCACCTTGAGAAGCAGCTTGGCATCCACAAAGGGGCCTTTTTTCAGCGAACGTCCCATAAGAACCTCAACTGTTTGACAAGCAATGACCATCGAAGAAGCTTCAGGAAGCGCATGGCCAGACGGCTATTGGGCAGCCCTTCCGCCCTTGTCTCGACGGCCCCCGCGACGACGACCGCGCACGATGAACTTGCTGCTGGGCTTGTTGCGTTTGCGGGTTTTGTATCCCAGGGTGGGCTTACCCCAAGGGGTGACGGGGGTACTGCGGCCTATGGGGGCTCGCCCTTCCCCGCCGCCATGGGGATGATCCACAGGGTTCATCACCGAGCCACGCACCTTAGGACGGCGCCCCAACCAACGACTGCGACCCGCCTTGCCCAGGCTGATGTTGTTGTGGTCAACATTGCCCAGTTGGCCGATGGTGGCGTAGCACTCGCCGCGGATCATGCGAACCTCACCAGAGGGCAGCTTGAGGGAGACATATTTGCCTTCTCTGGCCACCACTTGAGCGCCAGCCCCGGCAGCGCGAACCATCTGTCCGCCGCGACCAGGATACAGCTCCACGTTGTGAACCACCGTTCCCAGGGGGATCCGCTCCAGGGGCATGGCATTGCCGATCTCAAAGGGGGCCTCTGGCCCGGCCATGATGGTGGATCCCACCTGTAGGTTGCGGGGAGCGAGGATGTAGCGTTTCTCGCCGTCTTCGTATTCCACCAGGCAGATGTGGGCGCTACGGTTGGGATCGTACTCCACAGTTTTGACGGTCGCCGGGATCCCCCGCTTGTCGCGACGGAAGTCGATGATGCGGTAAAGCCGCTTGTGGCCACCACCGCGGTGCCGGCAGGTGATGACGCCACGGTTGTTGCGCCCTTTCTTGCGGTGAATAAATTGCAGCAGCGACTTTTCCGGTCTGGGCCGCTTGCCGTTCTCGTCACGGGACAGCTCCTCGAAGTCAGAGACCGTCATGTGACGGGTGCTGGGGGTGTAGGGTCGGAGAGTACGAATGCCCATGGCTCGGGTAGGGGTGGGGGATGGGATGACAACAACTCAAAAAG
>NZ_JANSHW010000474.1:0-1619 GCF_047461815.1 Synechococcus sp. R6-10 | reverse complement strand
GCCCGCACCTCCACCAACAGATCGTCGATGGGGAAATTGAGTGGCGTGCTGGGAAACCCTCGATCACATTCGTCGGCCCGAATAGTGGTGGGGGGCAGATCCGGCTGGTCGCCAACGATGAGCTGTTGCCAGCGCAGAGCAGCACTGCGGATGATCGACTGCTGGGTAGGAGTGAGACTGTTGTCGGGAAAGCGAACGTCAATGGTGAACTGGGAAGCAGGCGCAGTCGTTGGCGAGGGCAAAGGGGCAGGAATGACAGTCGGAGTAGGGGTGAGAACGACAGTTGGAGTAGAAGTGGGAATGACGGTTGGAATGGGAGTGGGAATGACACTCACAGAAGAGGAGCTACCACTTCCCCCGCAGGCCTTGAGCGCCAGTACCAGAAGCACAGCCACCAGGGATCCAAGCAGGCGCAGGCCCCACACTCTGCCCAAAAGCAGTCGCTGCCTTGAATTCACACCACCTCCAAAAAAGCCCCATGACCCAAGTGGATCATACCGGCTGCAACCATCCTCCCGAGCATGATTTGCGTCACACCGCACCGGTCAACTTCAAGGCCAGGAAGAGATGGGTTTGGAGGTCTATATTTTCAGGTCAGGATCTCTCAATCTGAGGAGTCGGAAGAGTTTTCCTCTTCTATGCCCCAGCCCGCAGCCAAAACATCCACCGCTGCCCGCAGCGCCTGGTTATCCCCCAAGAGCTCCTCGGGATCCGAACGCGGCTCCACCAGGGGAACCAAGCGCAGAATACGTCCGTCCTGAACCAAGTCGATAACCACGCCCGGCTGCTCCTTGCCCAGGTTGGCAATCTCTTCTTCGGAAGCGGGATCCCGCAGACAGGCATAGTCAAAGCTGTTCACATTTAAGTAGAGGCTACGGTTTACCACCAGTGTGGCAGCAGTGGGATCCTGAAAAACATCCACCACGCAGCCTTCCCCTTGCTTCCGCACTGAGCCATCGACGATATCGAAGTAGCGAACACGGGCCAAATCGGATAGGAGTCGGTAAATATCCCGCTTATTGACCAGAGTTCCCGTATTCACAATACAGGGGGCACAGGGATGAGTGTCTGTCATAGAGCAGTCGGTCTCGAAAGGTCAACAGATTGAGAGTAGGCAAAAGGAAAGCAACATCAACAGTGTCTGCAAACTATCTCCGAAAACATCAGTCCTCGGCAATTCTAGGCGCGGTTATAGCTGACAAGCAACAGAGACCCCAACTTAATCCCTAACTTCACAAAAACTTTAATCGGCTAAAGAGGGAAGAAGTAGCCTGCCCTGCCTTACCAAGTTAAGCCACTGCAACAACAGAACAACTCCCTCCATTTCGCCTACCCAGCGCTCAAACTGCTCTTGGGGAAAACTCAGTCATAACTTTGCTTTTATCGACTCTATCACAGCCTTCCCGAAAAGGGCACAGGTCACTACTAATCACTACTAAGGTGCAATCTCCAGGCAAAGGCAACAGAGGTTTGGCAGGGTTTTACCTACATCTTGTGGGAAGGTGAATAGCCGAGCGGCTTTAGACTCTAGATATCGCAGATGGGCCCCGAACAGATCATCTTCGGTTCAAACCTCTCCCCTTGTCCCCCTAGGAAGGATAGCATAGGACACCAAGCCC
>NZ_JANSHW010000473.1:0-576 GCF_047461815.1 Synechococcus sp. R6-10 | reverse complement strand
TGCTCCAGCGTCAAGCCGAGCAGTTCCGAGACGCGCATGCCTGTGGTATACATCATCTCCAGCATCGCGCGATCGCGCAGTCCATACGGCGTGTCCAGCGGAGGCTGGAGCAGCAGGCGGCGCAGTTCGTGCGGGGTAAGCGTGCTGGGCAGGGCGCGATGCACGCGCGGGGTCGCCAGCGCGTCAGGCGGCTCGTGTTCCAGCACCCCGCGCCGATAGAGGTGCTTGAGAAACGCCCGCGCCGCGCTGAGCTTGCGTGCGATACTCGACTCACTCATCGAACGGCGGCGCAGGTAGTGCATAAAACCCTCCCAGAGCGTCGTGTCCCACTCGGCGGGGTCGGTGCGCCCTGACCAACGCAGATAGTCGCAGAACTGGCGCAGGTCGACGGCGTAGGCGTTCACCGTGTGCGCCGACGCCTGCCGCTCCCGCGCCAGATAGTCCAGAAACCCGTCGATGTAGGCGTCCATTAGCCTGCTTCGCCTTCCACCTCGCCGACCTTGAGTTGCAGTTCGCTGCGCTTTTCGATACGCTCGATCTTGCCGTCGCGAATCCACACGATACGGTCGGAGATGT
>NZ_JANSHW010000472.1:0-1482 GCF_047461815.1 Synechococcus sp. R6-10 | reverse complement strand
TGTCCCAGCAGCAGGCGCAATAGCCTTTTTCGGGGCCACAGGCTACAGCCAAGGCAGACGTGCGGCGATTTCCAAGCAATTTCCAATTGTGGGGATCCTTGGAGCTACGCCCAACCGGCTTCAGGGAGAAGGTCGACCTCCTCGGTGGTTTTAATGGCCTCTTCCGGTCGAGGTGTGGCTTCCTGGCAGCGCTCCATGGCTTGAAGAAGCAGGGCTTCCCCTTCCTGCACCGTCTCAATGCGACAGAGGAGAGCACGGAATTGAGAGGCTCCGGCAAAGTCTTTGATGTACCAAGTCATGTGCTTGCGGGCCTGACGGATGCCACGTTCTCCCTTGTACTCCCAGAGACCGCGCAGATGCTCTAAGGCCATTTGAATCCGCTCCAGGGGAGTGGGGGCCGGTCTTTCTTGACCGGTTTTCAGGAAGTGATCGATTTCCCCCACCAGAAAGGGATAGCCCATGGTGCCGCGGGAGCACATCACCCCATCGGCTCCGGTTTCCTCCAAACACTTCACCGCTGCGGCTGTCGAGAAAATATCCCCATTGGCGATGACGGGAATGCGCAGGTGCTGTTTGACGCGGCGGATCCAGTCCCAGCGGGCTTTGCCGTTGAAGCCTTGGGCGCGTGTTCGGGCATGCAAGGTGAGCAGTTGCGCCCCTGCCTCCTGCAGACGGTGGGCAAAATCCAAAATGTTGATCTCCTGATCCGACCAGCCCAGGCGCGTTTTTACGGTTACGGGCACCTCCACCGCTTTGGCCACCGCCTCCACAATTCGCGCTGCCGTGTCGGGATCGCGAAGCAGAGAAGAGCCGCCGCCGTTTTTGGTAATCTTGTTCACCGGGCAGCCCATGTTGATGTCCACCAAGGTCGCCCCTTCGTCCACAGCCATGCGGGCTGCTTCCGCCAGAAAGTCGGGCCGACAATCAAACAGTTGGATGCCAATAGGCTGCTCCCCCTCGCCAACCTCCATGATGCGGGGCAACTGGCGGGCATAGTGCAAGCCGGTCGCGCTGACCATTTCCGTGTAAACCAAGCTGTGGGGGGCAAAACGGCGCACCAGCCCTCGAAAGACTTGGTCGGTTACCCCTGACAGCGGCGCCTGAAAAACGCGGCTCAAAACTTTTACCCCGCCGATATTGAGGGGCTGGGACAAGCGGGCTTGGAGTTCCGGCGAAAGCTGCAGGCCCATCGGGATCCGGAGAAAGCTATCCCTCTTTGTTGACAAAGTAAAGAAGACCGATGATGCGCGCTCGTTTGATTGCGGCAGTGAGCTCCCGCTGTTGTTTGGCAGTCAGGCCGGTGATGCGGCGGGGCAAGATCTTGCCACGCTCGGTAACAAATTTCTTGAGCAGCTCAACATCGGTGTACCTAATGGGTTCTCCCGGCTTAATGGGAGACAGGCGGCGGCGAGCGTAAACCATAGGTCAGGAGAACGGCGAAACGGCTTGAACTACTTAATCTCTTTGTGGACGGTGTGGCGG
>NZ_JANSHW010000471.1:0-1539 GCF_047461815.1 Synechococcus sp. R6-10 | reverse complement strand
CTGGGCGCTCGTCTTTTGAGCCTCCCGAGCCAGTCCTAAGGAGTCTCCCACAAAGTCCGCCACCTCTTGAACTTCGGGGAGCTGATACGAATGCGCGAGGATAACTGCCTGCCTTTCCTGTTTGAGCCGGGCAATCTCCTGGACGATTGTGGCAGTGTTGTGTAGCAATGGGGTTTCTCCCTTCATTTTCGACTTCTTGTCGCGACAGCGTTGCGTAGCAATAACGGTTTTGTTCCTCTGGAGGCTGGACACGATCTGAGGACTTTGTCCCGCCTAATGCGTTTGCAGGAGCAGCGCGCAGCAATAACGGAAAGCCCATCTCCTGGAGTTGGTCGACTCTGCTTTGGGGGGTATCTGAGCCGGCAAGAGAAGCAACCCCCAACCCAGATGTCCGGCGAAGCCTTTCGCGGCGCCCGGTTGAGCTGGAGCTGGGCTTAGGTTGTCTTCTCAAAGTAGCATCAGTCGCAACAGCGTTGCGTAGCAATAAAGCAGTGTCCAGCGAGGACTTGGCTCAGGGTCACACCACCAGCAAAGAGAGATCCAAAGCCTTGGCCGAGTGGGTGAGCGCCCCGACGCTGACGTAATTCACGCCTGCCTCGGCCACTTGCCTGGCCCGTTCTGGGGTCATGTTGCCGCTGGCCTCCAGGGGAACTCTCCCTCCCACCCGTTGGACGGCGGCCTGGGTTTCTTCCAGGGTGAAGTTGTCCAGAAGGATGAGATCGGCTCCTGCTGCCAAAGCCTCTTCCAGTTCCTGGAGATCCCGCACCTCCACCTCCACCTTGAGGTGGTGGGGAGCACCTTCCTTGGCCCGCTTGACGGCTGCCAAAACGCCTCCCGCGCCGCGGTCGCAACAGCGTTGCGTGGCAATGATGTGGTTTTCCTTGATCAAAATGCCGTCGAACAGCCCAAAGCGGTGGTTTTTGCCGCCCCCTACCCGTACAGCATACTTCTCCAGGGCGCGCAGGCCGGGAGTGGTCTTGCGGGTGTCCAGAAGCTGGGTTGAAGTTCCCCGGAGAGCCTCTACATAGGTGCGGGTGAGGGTGGCAATGCCGGACAGCCTTTGGAGAAGATTGAGCGCCAGCCTCTCCCCCGCCAGAATGCCCTTCAGGGATCCCTTGAGGTGGGCCACCTCTTGACGGACAGCCACCCTGGCCCCTTCCTCCACTCCAGGGATGAACTCCACCTGGGGATCCGCCAGCCGAAAAACCCGCTTGGCAATCTCCAGGCCGGCCAGGATCCCTGTCTCCTTGGCCAGGATTACCGCCTCACCCTCCAGTCCTGGGGGTAGGGTCAGCTCTGTGGTGAGGTCGCCGTGCCCCAGGTCTTCCCACAGCCAAGTGCAAAGGGTCTCCTCTGGTAAGTAAACTTCTTCCATTTTCGGTTTGGTTTTAGCTAGACCGGCGGGAAGCCCCACCCTCTGTTAGTGACTAGTGGCTGGTCACTATCCACTCACCACTATCCAGGGTGAGGGTCGGGATAAAAGGCGAGGACACGATGCTTCGTCCTTACTGGTGCTATGACCGGCGTAGCAGGATTTTA
>NZ_JANSHW010000470.1:0-3524 GCF_047461815.1 Synechococcus sp. R6-10 | reverse complement strand
AGTTGCCGGCTTTTGTGCAGCGGCGGCCCTACTGAGGGCTCCATTCTCGGGGATCCAACCGTTCTCCGGCTTGAAAACGAGGCCAAGCCCAGCGCAGCAGGGATCCCAATTGGGCGTGAAATCGCTCCGGGGCAAATTGCAGAGCATGGGCCCGAATCCGCCGGGGATCCCAGTCCTGTCGATCTGCCTGGCGCAGCCCTTCCACCAACGCTTCCACACTGGCTTCGGGGATGAGGATGCCGGTTTGGCCGTGGATGACCGTCTCCCGGACACCTCCCCGGTTGAGGGCAACCACAGGACGACCACAGGCTTGCACCTCCACCGGCACCAGGCCGAAATCCTCCTCCCACGGGAACAGCAGCACCCGGCAATGGGCCAACAGCTCCTGCAGACGGGCTTGCGGTTGATGGGGCAAAAACTCCACCTGCGGCCCCGCCAATCGCTTGAGCCGAGGGAGCTCCGGCCCTTCTCCCACAATCAGCAGACGACGACCCAGCCGTTCACAGGCGGCAATTGCCAGATCCACCCGTTTGTAGGGCACCAATCGGCCCGCCACCAGGTCGTAATCGCCACTGGGATCCGCCACCGGCTCAAACCCCTGCAGCGGAACGGGCGGGTAGATAACAACAGCCTCGCGGCGGTAGAGCTTGGCAATGCGGCGGCGAATGTGCTGGGAGTTGGCGATCAACAGATCTGGACGTTGAGCTGCCAGAAAATCCCACTGGCGCAGGCGGTGCAGCAGCCATTGGCTAATTGTGCGAATGGGCCCGATTCCCCCCAACCCTTCTCGCTGCAGATACAGCTCCCGGTTCTCCCACAGGTAACGGGTGGGGCTGTGGATATAGCTCAGGTGCAGGGTAGAGGCTCCCGTCAGGATCCCTTTGGCAAAGGCGTGGCTGCTGGAGATCACACAGTCATACCCCGAAAAGTCGAAGCTCTCGTAGGCCAACGGCATCCAGGGCAGCAGATACTTGAGGCGGGCGTGGTAGTCAGGGCGCAACACCCCCAGCCACTTGGCCCAGCCTTGCAAAAAAGAGGTGTGAATCGACAGCTCCTGCCAGCTCGGCGGCAGGGTGTGAGCCGAGAAGAGACTAACGTAAAGGGGGGCCTGTGGGGCAAAAGCCACCAGCTCCTGCAAAACCTTTTCCGATCCCCCCGGCCAGATCAGGTACTCGTGCACCAGGGCCAGGCGCTCAGGCCAAGCGGGATCCCGGCTGGGAAGAGTGGGGACAGCCACAGGAAGGGATCCCCAAGGGTCAGGCACTGTCAGGACTTGGCAGAGCGGCGCTTTTTGCCAATTGGGCCGCTCACCTGCTTGGCCTTCTCGTCAATCCGCTCGTTGATGTAGTTGTAGATTTCCCGAAAGCGAGGCAAGGCCCGCATCTCCAGGCGACTGCCATCCTTGAGGGTGAGCACCATATCTCCCCACACGCCCAAGCCCCGTGGCACCATGACCACCTTGGCGATCTCGCTGTAGATCACGTCTGAGCGCTCCTTGCCGCCCCACCCCCCGATCACGGTGATGCGACGATTGGTAATCCGATAGTGTACCCACAGCTTGCGCACCAGTGCCCCCACAAACAGAGGCAAGCCGACAAGCGTAGCCCCAATGAAGGAGTTCAGCACCAAATCGCCGCTGTGGGGGCCACCCTCAAAAAAAACCTCCTCTTGCACCGCCATGCCGAGCACCACCCAGTTGTTCAGAGGGTTACCGTTAACGATCTTAAACGATTTCTCAGCTTTCCCCAACTGGGTCTAACGGCAGGTTCGGGATTGGGTCAGCCTTCGGACGGCTTGTAGGGAACGGCAGGTGGCCAAGACCAGGTAAACAAACAACACCATCACCACCACCGCCACCGCTGCGGCTCCGGCATTACCCAGCCAGCCCCACCCTTCCAGCCCCGTCAGGGCCACCAAAGCCCAAGAAGCCGGGTGCAGCATTCCCCCCAACAGGAGAATTTGCGAGAGCATTTGCCCAGCCGTAAAGCGGGATCCCAGCACCACCAGGGCCAGTCCGCCGCCGATGTTGATCAACCCCATGTTGCCCAAAAAGGCGTAGCAAATGTGCCAGGCGTACTTTTGTTTGGGCACCTCCTGCCAGAGGAGGGGCTCGGCAGGGATCCCCGAAGCCTCCTGGGGGGCGAGCGGCAACGGCTGAACTTGGCTGAGGATCCAGCCGAGGACAATGGCGGCAACCAGCATCGCCACGCCCGCCTTCACGTTCAGCTTGCCGGGGATGGTTAGCTCGGGGTGGGCCAACATCGCAGATCCTCCTGCAACCCGTCCTAGCCTATCCTGTCTTTGCCCCAAATTGGCCAACAGCCTCAATCCCTTGGATAGAGCAGTGTGCCGCAGCGCTTGCAGAATTGGGCATCCCCATCGTGCTGGGAGAGGCCACAGCCTGGGCAGGCCCATTGCACCGAGTTGCCGCTTTTTACCAGTTGCTTGATCAACTCCCCCACTTGCCAAGGGATCAGGGCTATGCCCGTCAAGATCATCAACACTGTCAGCAGCCGGCCCAGCTCAGAAGTGGGGGTGAGATCCCCAAACCCCACCGTGGTCATGGTAACGACGGAAAAGTAGAAAGCATCCAAAAAGGTGGCAAAAGCGCCAGGATTCACTGGATGTTCTACCTGATAGATCAGCCCAGAGTAGACGAAAACAATGGCAAAGAGGGTGAAGAAAATGCGCAGCAAAATGCGGCTATCGGCGGAGATCACTTGCCCAAACAGGGTTTTGCCCTCCACCAAGCGCAGCAGCCGCAGGATGCGAAACCAGCGCAAGAGGCGGATGAAGCGAATATCGGTTAGCCCGGCAAAAAAAGGTAAAATGGCCAGCAAATCGATGAGTGAATAGAGGCTGAAGACGTAGCGCAGCTTTTGCGGGGCCGCTGCCAGTCGGAGCAGATATTCCACCACAAACAGGCCGAGAATGAGGCGATCCACCCGCTCCAGCCAAAGACGTACCTCAGGGGGAATGGGATAGGTTTCCACCACAAAGAAGGTGGATGAACAGAAGACCAACACCGCCACCAACAAATTCACCCGGCGGCTTTCCGGGGTGTCTTGATCCCCCCAATAGCGCTGGAGGATCCCAGAATGGGCAAGATCGAGATCAGCTTGGGTGGGGAGAGTGGTCACAAACGGGATCCAGCTGGGAAGATATCGGGAGAGTTTCCTTTCAACGCCCATCAGGCGCATACTAACTAAGCTAATGGAAACTAGCTCACAGAGCGAACTTCCCCTAAGCAAACGTCCAGGCTTTGGGTGTTAATTAGGTGTTGAGTCGATGTTGCCTCCTATCGTACTGGCCTCGCAATCCCCTGCCCGCCGCCAATTGTTAAAGGCTGCCGGGATCCCTTTTCGCGTTCAACCCAGCTACTTCGACGAAAGCCAAATCAAAAGCTCAGATCCCGTGGAGCTGGTGCAGAAGCTGGCCTCGGCGAAAGCCGAAGTGGTGGCGGCCCAGCAACGGGAGCCCGTCTTGGTCGTGGGGGCCGACTCTGTGCTCTACCTAAATGGCGA
>NZ_JANSHW010000469.1:0-936 GCF_047461815.1 Synechococcus sp. R6-10 | reverse complement strand
CATAACTTCCGCATTCCTCCCGACACTGACCCTACGGGTACAGTGCGGGGCTCCTGCGATTTCTAGCTGAGTTCGTCTAGCAACGACGGGAGGAGCCGCCCGAAGAGTGGCGAGAAGAGCTGCCCCCCGATGAAGGGCGGGAGGAGGAGCCGAAAGAGCCAGAAGAGCGCGAGGAGCCGCCACAACAGGAGCTTGCAAAGCTTGGATCTGGTTTTGCAGTTGTCTGCAGCGACGCTGCCTGCGCCAGTACATTGTGCCGCCGATTATCCCTGCAGCACCTGCCCCCACCCCTACCAACGGCCAGGGCGAAGGGGGAGGCGGGTAGGTCATGCCTCTGTTGAATTGCTGCCCGGCGCTGCAGCCGGCCTGACCACGTCAGCGCTGCAGTTCCCCCACAGCACTTTTCTCCTGAGGCCAGCTTTCCCATTGGCTATTTCTGCCGGGGATCCCCCCTGGTTGCCCGCAGGACTCTGTCCCACCGGCGCGAAAGGGCGAGCCACCCCAGTTTCAAGGCCAGCCCCAGCACCTGCCAGCCGCGCAACCGGATCACCAGGGATCCCCATCCGTGCCAACCGATGCGAGCGAAGGTCAAGCGCAGGTGTTGGGCCAACTGAGGGGGTAGAGCGGCGACTAGTCCCAAGCATTGCCCCGTCAAAGCCGGATCGGCAAAGCCAATTTCCACCCCTCCTTGCCAAGATTGGATGTGGAGCTGCTTGCCCAGCTTCCACAGGTAGGGCCAATCTCTGGGGGAGCAACGTTCTCCCCGCTGTACCGGCCAACGGCCGCGAAGGCGCAGGGATCCCCAACGCCATTCCCAACCACGGCGGCTGCCCCGCACAGTCCACCCCCCCCACCCGTGCCATTTCCAGATCCAGGCAAGGGGGCCCTGCCAGGGTTTGCGGTAGCGCAGAATGAGCTGTTGAGGCCAGAACAAGA
>NZ_JANSHW010000468.1:0-2021 GCF_047461815.1 Synechococcus sp. R6-10 | reverse complement strand
GTGATGGGTTGTGGAGGGGCGGTGGGAGAGTGGGCGCTCGGCTGCGGGGGAGGGGTGGAAGAAGATGTACGGCTGACCTCCGCCGGCCATAAGCCCGCTTGCTTCAGAGCCCTGTGGAGCGCCTCCGTGTCAATAGGCAAAAACCACCTGGCAGCCTCGTAAATCCGTTCGAGGGAGTGGAGAAGGTCGCCGGCCTCCGCCAAGCCAGGGATCACATCTGCTGCCCCCTGGTAGATTGCCCAGCGCCGCTCTGCGGGCTCGATGTGGCGGCGGGGGTGATGAGTCAGGATAACAGGGATGTTGGGCAGCTTGCTTTGGCACTCTCGACAAAAGGCATAGGGGTTAAACAGCCCCGTCGTCATGTCCACCACCATCAGATCCAGAGGCTGACTTGCTGCCACCTCCAGCAGATCTTCACGCGGGGAAACCAGCACCACAGAGTGCCCCTGAGACTCCAGCGCCAACTTCCAGAGATGAATTTGCGAGGGCTGGCCCTGAGCTAGCAGTATGGTTTTTCTCACAGTGGATGGAGATATGCGAGTAGAAGGAAAGGCGAAGGCTTGCACCACTTAATAATCCGTCGTACGCCAGAATCTTGTGCGGGGCGTAATGTAGCATTCTTAGGGGAAGCAAATGGTAACCGGATATACAGATATACAAGTATTGCGGTTTAAGCCCGACGCTTCATACCCTTAAACCTGGATCCCCAGCAGCCGACAGCCCATTTCTGGGTGCGGCCTGTCCGACGGCCTCAACGTTTGTCTTGCTCAATTCAATCTGGGATCCCTTCTTTCTCACTTTCCAATTCAGCTTGCAGGGCCTGCAACTCTTCTGGGGAGAGGGAGCGGAGCCTCTCTTGAATCTGCTGGGTCTCGAAGCTGGCCCATTGAGCCTTCAGGGTCATTTCCCCACGCAGCACCCGCTTCAGGTAGCCAAAAGTCCACCCCAAGCAGGCCAATAGAAGCACCACGCTCGATATCTGCTGCGCGGCCCCCGTATCCAAGCCCGCCCAAAGCAGCAGGCCGTAGAGGATCCCTCCCCCCAGCAGCAGGGCTAAGCCTATGCCAAGAACGTCCAATCTGCGCATGGCTCAGTGGATCGACAAACGGCTGACCTTACAGCGACCGAGGCTTGGGCCGAAACGTCATGAAGGGAGCCAAGAGCACCATGCCGGGAAAGAAAAACAAGACCAAGAAAAACATCAGCACCTTTTCCCAAGCACTGCCTGAAGTCCAGCGTTTGTCCACGTACAGCAGAGACAACAGAGGCAGCACCAGCAAATAGAGAACAGCCAAACCGGCATAAGTTAACCCAATCAACGATGTAGTAGAAGCCATGTCGAGTGCGCTCCGCAGCTAGACCTATGTCCAACAAATCTAACAGGATTGTAAAGGGATTTGTCAGCTTGGGGGAGTTCGTAACTCAGCCAACTGACCACAAACTGACTACAAACTGGTGCTGATCGCCCCAACGGGGCAGGTGGGTACGCACTGTTCGCACATGACGCAGCGGTTGCGAGAGAACTCCAGCTTCCAGCTGGGAGCAGAAATCTTCAGGGCCTCGGTTGGGCAAACTCCCGTACACAATCCACAGTCCACGCACAAGTCTGGGTCGATTTGAATTTCCTTGGCCCGTTCAGTCACCTCAATGCCCAAAGACTGCACCCACTCCAAGCCTGCTTCCACCTGGTCGATATCCCCCGACAGCTCCACCACCAAAGTACCCACTTCGTTGGGGGCTACCCTGGCGCGCACGATATTGGCAGCCACATCGAAGTCTTTGGCCAACCGATAGGTGAGAGGCACATTCACCAAATGGCGGGGGAAAATGAGGGTGACTCGTTTGCGCACGGATCTTGAGTGTTTTGAGTGCAGCAACTTCCTTCAGTATGGCAGGCTTGTGAGGTTCAGTTTGGCCGTGAATGCAGCTCACTTCCACCCTCCACAGGACACCCAAGGCGAACCCCACAGCGGTAGGGCGGGGCTTTGAACCCAGTTTTTCGGTGAGCTCAGCTTCTTGGG
>NZ_JANSHW010000467.1:0-1761 GCF_047461815.1 Synechococcus sp. R6-10 | reverse complement strand
CGTTGATGGGGGTGGGGATGTTGACGATGACATGGCTGCGGCCATTGGGGTAGCGGATGTGAAGGTGGTTGGTGAAGGGCAAATGCCAGGTTGAAGTGGTGGTGCGCTCGGTTTTGGCGGCAGCAATGCCCAGGTTTTTTTGTTGCAGCTCTGGGTTGGCTACACCGAGCACTGTGCGGGTGCGGATCCCGTAGTCCAGCTCCTCGACCTCGAAGTGGCTGGGTACCAAGTCTTCCATACTGCCAAAGGTGTTCTGGTGTACAAAGCTGATGTGGGCGGCATCGAACTCGTTCTCACAGATGCGCAAGCTGGCACATTCCCAGCGTTCGTAGAACTCGTGGATGAGCCGGTAACTGGGATCCTCGGCTTCTGGGATGACCGGGATCCCCCGTAGAGGCTGGGGATGCAAGCACACCCAAGCATAGCCATAGCGGGCCTGGCAGAGATAGGCGGGAATGCGGTAGCTCTCTGGGATGCGGGCCTGATCCGGCAGTTGCGGCACCTTGACACAGGCTCCCGTGCCATCGAACTCCCACCCATGGTAGGGGCAGCGGATATGGTCATCACAGACGATTCCCTTGGACAATTGCGCCGACCGATGACAGCAGCGATCTGCGGCTGCCTGGGGCTGTCCGGCTTTGTCCAGCCAAAGGACGATCCTCTCTCCCAGCAGCTCGAAAGGTTGCGGGGATCCCTGCTCCAATCGGCTGAGGGGCATCACCGGGTACCAAAAGCGCCGAAAGACAGGATGCTGGGTCACCAACATGGCAAAACCATCTGTGTCGTGTGGCCGGATTCTGTATAGCAAATTCGTGAATTCGGTTCCGTAGCCCGCGCCACAATCTCTATTTGGGGATCTTGCAGATCTGGGCAAACTCATTCCCAGGGGAGCTCAACTCATGGGGAAACCCTAGAACCTCTGGTACGGTAAAGATACTGATCTTGCGTTTGAGTTTCCAGAGGGATCCCTTGACCTCTACTTTGCCTTCTCAGACCTTCTTGCAGGCTCTGCACACCCCTTCCCCTGCTTGGGATGCCATCGTCATCGGTGCTGGGATCGGGGGATTGGTCGCGGCCAGCCAGTTGGCTGCCAAAGGATACCGTGTGCTGGTGCTGGAGAAATACCTCATTCCAGGGGGCAGTGCCGGCTACTTTGAGCGTCCGGATCCCTTAGGCAACGGGATCTACCGCTTCGACGTGGGCGCTTCCATGATCTTTGGGTTGGGCACCCAGGGTACCACTAACTTGCTGACCCGCGCCTTGGCAGCCGTGGGCCAATCCCTGGAGTCCATCCCCGATCCGGTGCAGATTGCCTACCACCTGCCCAAGGGGCTGAATCCCCGAGTACACCGGGATTACGAGCAGTTTTTGCAGGAGCTATCCGGCTACTTTCCCCGGGAAGCCGCCGGCATTCGCCGGTTCTACGATAGCCTGTGGCCCATCTTCAACAGCCTCAACGCCATGGAGCTGCTCTCGTTGGAGGAGTGGGGCTATCTATTTCGTTCTTTTGTGAGCAATCCCCTCGGCTGCCTGACCTTGGCGCGCTATTTGCCGGTGAATGTGGGCCAGGTAGCGCGGCGCTGTCTGCGGGATCCGGATTTGCTGCGCTTTGTGGACATGGAGTGCTACTGCTGGTCGGTGGTGCCGGCGGATCGCACGCCCATCATCAACGCCGGGATGGTTTTTTGTGACCGACACTACGGCGGTATCAACTATCCCAAAGGGGGGGTGGGGCAGATCGCCCAAAAGTTGGCCCAGGGG
>NZ_JANSHW010000466.1:0-6887 GCF_047461815.1 Synechococcus sp. R6-10 | reverse complement strand
CCTGATACGGACTCATCTCAGCCATAGCGACCAGCCCTGTAACTCTTTATCACCTTAACCCAGCCTGCCCGACCTTCGATCCGGCTACGTGACGGGGATCGACAACGGGGATTGAGTTGCCGCATTCCCCAAGGCTACGGATTTGGAGATGGAGGCAAGCTCCGTTTGTAGACATCGGGCCACATACTCAACCGCAGCGTAGGTGGTGGCTTTGCCAAGGCTAAGGCGAATGGATCCCAGCGCCTCGGCTTCTGAGTGGCCCATGGCCAAGAGGATGCGGCTGGGGATCAGTTGACCGCTGCTACAGGCGGAGCCGGCGCTAATGGCGATCCCCTGGCGGCTTAGGGCCCTGACCAGCACATTCCCCGGGATCCCTGCGGTGCAGTAGCTGAGGTGGTGGGGCAGGCGCTGCTCCAAATCCACAGGGCCGGTCAGCCGCAAACCGGGCACCTCCGCCAGCAACTGGGCCAAATGCCGTTGCAATTGCCGTAGGCGGGCCGTTTCTTGAGATAGCTCTTGGGCCGCCAAAGCTGCCGCCACTCCCAAGCCGACAATGCCCGGGATCCCTTGGGTGCCAGCCCGCAGCCGCCGTTCTTGCCCACCCCCCCGCAGCAGCGGTCGCAGCTCCACCCCTGGGCGCACGTACAGCGCCCCCACCCCCTGGGGCCCGTAGAGTTTATGCCCGGAAAGGGAGAGCAGATCCACCGGCAGTTGCGCCAGATCCAGCGGGATCCGCCCCACCGTCTGCACAGCGTCGGTGTGGAAGAGCACCCCCGCCTGGCGACAGATCTGACCCAGCTCTGCAATGGGCTGCAGGGATCCCACCTCATTTTGGCCGTGGACGATGGAGACCAAAACGGTATTGGGTTGCAGCGCCTGGATCAAAGTCTGGGGATCCACCTGGCCGGCGGCGTTCACCAGCAGACGGGTGACCTGCCAGCCTTGGGACTGCAACTGGCGGGCAGCATTCTCCACCGAGGCGTGCTCGACGCTGGAGATGATGAGATGTTGGGGAGTAGAGTAGCGCTGGGCCACCCCAAACAGGGCCAGGTTGTTGGACTCCGTCCCGCCTGAGGTAAACAGCAGCGCCTCCGGCTCACAGTTAAGCAGCTCGGCCACCTGCTGCCGCGCCCGCTCCATGGCCATGGCGGCCCGTTCTCCCCACCCGTGCAAGCTGGAGGGGTTGCCCCAGCTTTCCTGCATCGCCATCTGCATGGCCTCGATCACCTCAGGCCGAGGCGGAGTGGTGGCGCTGTGGTCAAAGTAGAGGGCAGGATCCAAACGCAACATGCCAGCTCGACCAGCCGGGGCTCCGTGTTCCTATCTTAAGATCCTTGGCCAGTGTTGCCCAACGCTGGCAGCAGCTTCCCCTTGTTGAGGCCAAACCCGCTGGAGGCAAATTGAGCCTGCCTACTTGAAAAGACTAGTACGCTGGCGGTGCATCACCACCGATTCCACCAAGCCAATGGCCAGAAAATTGGTCAGTAGAGCCGAGCGGCCATAACTTAGAAAAGGCAAAGGCAAGCCGGTAATCGGGGCCAGGCCGATGGTCATGCTGATGTTCACCACCGCCTGAAAGAGGATCATCGCCAGCACCCCAATGGCAATCAGGGATCCAAAATTGTCCTTGGCCCCTTGGGCAATCCAGATCAGCCGCGCACACAGGATCCAAAACAGGATCAGCACCGTCAGGGTGCCCACAAAGCCCATCTCTTCCCCAATGGCCGAGAAAATAAAATCCGTGTGCTGTTCGGGGATGAAGTCCAGCTGGGTTTGGGTGCCCTGCTGGATACCGCGGCCCCAGAGGCCGCCGGCTCCGATGGCAATGCGGGATTGAATGAGGTGATAGCCGGCTCCCCAGGGCTCTTGCATGGGATCGATAAAAATCTCCAGCCGCCGCCGCTGATAGGGCTTGAGAAGGTGCCAAGCTAGCTGACCCAACTGCCCCGAGAGCAGGTTGATTACCCCAAAAGTTACGGCCCCCGTCCACTGCCAGGGGAGACGCCAAGCAGCCAACCCCGCCATTCCCAGACACCAGAGCAGCCAAACCCAAAGCATCCAGCTCAGCTCTGGGCGAGTGTGTAAGCCATAGAGAATGGCTCCCACCCCCGGCGACAGGAGCAAGAGGATCCAACTGCCCTTGGCTCCGGCCCAGTAGAGCATGACCAGGACAATCACCACAAACACCAGGGCAGTGCCCAGGTTGGGCTGCAGGAAAATCAAGATCCAGGGAGGAGCAATGACGGCAACGGCCACCCAAATCTGGCTGAAGTACTTGATCGGCCAGTGGTGCAGGAGAGCAGCCAGGGTAACAATTACCCCCAGCTTGGCAAACTCAGAAGGCTGCACCTGAAAGCCAGCGATGGAGAGCCAGCGCTCCGCCCCTCCCCCCGCCGTGCCGAAAAAGAGCACTGCAATTAAACCTGCCAAGGTCAGGAAGTAGGTGAACCAGTGCCAGCGCAAAAGCCGCTCATACGGGATCCGGGCTACCATTCCCAAAAACACCAGGCTGATCCCGGCCATGATCAACTGCTGCAGCCAATAGTGGCTGATGGGACGCTCCCAGACTGCGCTGCGGATGGCAAGAATGCCGATGCCTGTCAAGGCCAGCACCGTGGCCAGCAACATGCCATCGAACTCGCGCCAAGGAGCCAAGATCTGCCGCAGAAGCTTTTTCCACCTAGGCTGAGAAGACACCTTTGGGTCAACGTTGCCCAGCAATAGACCCCATCCTCCAAAGCAAGGCCAGCACCAGTTTGACATGCCCCTTGCCCCACTGGCTCACTCTCGACCCCTCTCCCACGGGGGGAGCTATTCCCAGCTCTGCAGTTGCCCTAGCCAAGCGGAGAGGCGGGATCCCACCTCTTCTCGACGCCTTTCAAGATTGGCTGCCGTCCAAATCAGAAGCAGGCCCAGCAGGATCCCAGTGGCCCAGAGCAGCAGCGCATCAGTTGTTACCAACAGCCATCCCTGCCGCAGGATCCCCAGCCCAAAGGCCAGCGTGCCCACGAAGAGATAAGCTCTTACCCGCAAGGCCAAGCCCAGCAGACCCAAAGCTAAGCCCAGCCCCACCGGCCAAAATCCCGCCCACAGTTGCCCGTGGGTTTCCACCATCACCACCAGCAGCCATGTGCCCAAGGAAACCAGCCGCAGCCAATGTCGCCCCTGTCGCCCGCTGGCTTCCTGTAATCCCGGATCCACCTGAGCCACATAGAGCAGGGATCCCACCAGGGGCAGGGCATAGAACGTCAGGTAAGCCCAATCCTGATGCCAGCCGTAATTCCACAGGATCCAGTTGCTCAAGAACAGGCTGACATAGCCCAGGCGCACTTGGGATCTCCAGATAGCCAGCAGGGCATAGTAGGTTGCCCCCAGCAGCAGATTAAGGGTGTTATTTCCTCCCGCGGTTACCAGAAAAGCGGCCAGGGGCAGCACCAAGGCTGTATTCTGCCAAGGAGCCGCCGGCCAGCCCCACCGTCGCCAGGGCAAGCCATGGTAAACCAGCCCCAGCCCACAGAGCAGGGATCCGGCCCATCGCGCTATGGATAGCTGCGGCAGCCCCAGGAACACACCGCCCAGCAGAACCCCAGCCCCCTGCCAAGCACTGAGGTAACCCCAGACCGTTGGCACCCAATTTCGCTCTGTTGGAGATTCTAGAGTTGAGGTTCTCGCCTGTCCGGCGGCATAGGCCACCAGGCCGGATCCCGTCAGCACCCAGAGGAGCTGTCCCCAACGGCTGAGGCGAGGATCGAAAAGGGCAGACCAGAGGACAAGGCTGGCCAGAGCCCAGTTGGCCAAGGCCATCCAGCGCAACCCAGCTCTTTTAAGCTGCAGGGTCGCCGCCAGCCAAGGGGGACAAAAGCCGTAGCCCCAGGCCAAGCTCAGCCCTAACAGAGCGATCAACACCAACCCATTTGCCAGGGATCCCCCAGTTCGCTGGCTGAGGAAGTAAAGCCAGCTCTCGTAGGCGGCCACAGACACGCCCCAAGCGCCCAGGAGCCCTTTCCAGTTGGCAGGACGGAGGTCTTCCCGGCCTTGCTCTTGCGCCCGTTGGACCGCCTGTCGACGCCCCAGGCCCAGCAACACGATGGAGAGACCTAAGCTGCCCAAGCCCGTTACCTCACTCCACTGGGCATGGGATCCCAGCCAGCCCAAGCCGGCATAGATCAGCGGCGCTGTCCCCCAGCAACTCAGAGCCTTGACCCGCTGCAGGAGTTGTCCCCCTGAGGACTCCGTCCCACCAGCGCGATCGGGCCGCTCAAAGAGGAGTTTCTCCGGCCCAATCCAAAAGAGGATCCCCAGGCTTAGATTGATGACGGCAAGCAGAGGGGCAACAGGACGGGATCCCTGCACAGCCCACAACACGCCGCTTGCCGCCAGTAGCTCCAAAGCCCAGCCCAGCCCGTACAACAACCCATCCATCTGACCCTTGATCTGGCCAGATGAAAGGGCTTGGGCAATTTCAGGGGCATCCCCTGTCGGAGAGGACTCCGTCCCGCTAGCGCTAGGGGGGAGGGTCGGAGAGGATCCCGTCTCGGCAATGGGAGCAGAGAAGACCGGAGCAACCTCTACCCAAAGTCGGAGACCAATGGCCAGCCAGGTAACCCCAGAGGCCAGCGGTATGGCTGCCGAGAAAGCAGGGGGCGAGGAAGGGGTGAAGAGGGCCGCCGCGGTGGGCAACGTTAGGGAGAGCAAGAGCACCAACCCCAAGGGTATACCCCAGCCATCCAGGGCTGGCCGGTAAGCGGCTTGCAGGCGAGAAGAGAGGTGCCGGATGCCGTAGCGACAGCCGCTCAAGAGCAACAGCAGCGCTGCCAAGACCAGCAGCCATTCCGCTTCCGTAAGTGTCGGCAAGAGCCGGCTGATCCCCACCAGGCCGAACCCTGAGCCGAAGGCCACCGCCAGCAGGGCTTCCCCCTCTGCTCCAGGAGTAGGGGAACTTGGCAAGGGACAAGCCCATAGCCACACCTGGGTAGCTAGCAGCAGCAACCCCAGCCCTAGCCCGAGCAGATCCGGGCCCGGCCTGCCCAAGGTGAGCAACTGCGCCATCACCAGCGAGAGCACGGCCCAAAGACGCAGGGATCCCCGCACTGGGATCCCCTGCTGCCAGGAAAGGGATCCCAATCCCCCTTGCTCTGGGCTCTGCAGCCAGCGGGGCATGAACTCCAGGGGGGGCAGGGCCAATACCTGAGCTGCCGTCAAAACAAGAGGCACCAGCAGCCACAGCCAGCCCATGGATTGTTCACCAGTCGCAGACAACTCGGGGAGCCGTTGCAGCAAAAACGCCAAGTAGCTGGATCCCACCAACACCGACCCTATGCCATCTGCACTTCGCTGCCACAGCTCCGCAGGCACTCCCCAAAAAAAGCGCTCTGACCCACCCAGAGCTACCCGCCCTGCCCATTGCAATAGGCCCACCAGCAGCAGAACCACTCCCCAACTGGACAGGCTAGTGCTCCGCACCGCTGGCGCGAACAAGTCGGGCAAAAGCCAGCGGATCCCGGCTAGCAGTGCCCCCACTCCGTAGGCGTGGGTCAGGAGTACCCAAAGAAAGTTGGGAGTTTCTCCTGATCTGGACTTTTGTTGTAGCCACCAGGCCAGGATCCCGGCGCTCAAAAGCAAGTGCCAAAAGCGAATGGCCGGATAGGGAAGGCTCAAGAGCAGCAGGGATCCGCCCAACCCCAGCACCAAGCACTCTGTCGGTTCTACCAGCCTAGAAAAGCCTGTCTCACCGGCTTCTGGAGTGCTCCTCTGCCAGCGGGCCGCCAACCCCAGCCACAGCACCTCGTAGGGCAGCAGCGCCAACCCCAGCAAGCCCCAAGGGGAATCAAGGGGCTGAAACCAGTTGGTTACTGTAGCTACAACCTCTTGCCGCCAGCTTGCTGGCCACACCTGCCAAAAAGCCCAGCAAGTTTCCAGGCCCAGCAAGAACAGCAACGTCAAATGCACCCTAAGGACTTCGTCCCGCTGGGGCGACTGGGTGTGTCGGCGCAAGCGCCCGATTAAGACATGGATCCCCAGCAGGCTAATCCCCAGCAACTGCCAGCCGCTGAAAGGGCTCTCCGCCAAGCCAATGGCAGCCAGCAGCCAGCCCACCACCAACAGCACCCAGCTCCCCTCCCACCAGCGGGAGAGCATCCCCTCCTGAGCGCCTTCTGCTACGATGTGCGGGGATCCCTGGGGCCATTCCGCTGCCAGCCAACCCAACAGGGCCACCGCCAACCCCAACTGCGACACTTGGACATGCCCAGACAGCAGCCCCCGCAGGATCAACAGGGATCCGGCAGCCCCGATTAGCCAGAGCCTGGAGCCCCGTAATTCTAGAGACCGGCGGCTCCAGGTGTAAATCACGGTGCTGAGGATCCCCAGATACAGGATCCCCAGGACAAAAGCAGGGCGAAGCTCCTGCGGCCCCAAGCTCCAGAAAGCGTGCAAGCCAGAGAGGGCCAAAAAGTTCACCAAGGTTCCGTAAAAGGCATTGGGCTCCACACCGCTGTCGCGAAAGCCGGCACCTGAACCCAGCGAGCGCACCCGACCCTCAGCCGTCAACGGGATCCCCAGCAGCAAGCCCAGCGCCAGGATGCGGATCCCCCAAAGGATCCCCAGCCCATCTAGGGCCCACACGTTCACCGGCACCAGCAGCAGGGCAATAGCCTCCAAGGTTTGACCGGTTAGACGCAGCCCTTCCTGCCGTTGGATCCATCCAGCACCTACCCCAAAAGCCGCCGTATAGGCCAAGAGCACCCCATACTGAGCAGTTGGAGAAAATTGCTCCCAGTGGCTGGCCGCCAGCACCCCCGAGGACACCACCACCAAAAACAGGCCCAGCAGCAACAGCCAAGCCACGCTCAGCTCTGACAGCAAGTTCCGCAGCAAAACAGCCAGCG
>NZ_JANSHW010000465.1:0-1108 GCF_047461815.1 Synechococcus sp. R6-10 | reverse complement strand
CCGCACAGGCTAATAGCCCAGCGACCGGCTTCGTCCACCACCACCACCGCTGGATCCCGCTGCTTGTCCTGCAAGAGGGGGGCAATGAGCCGCACCACCGACCCTGCGGCCAAGATGAAGAGACAGCCCTGCACCTGGGGCCAGGTTTGGGCAACGGCTTCTGCTAGGGAGCCTGGCGCTGTGGGATCCTTGGGATCCCCGTAAGCCTGCCAGGGGGAGGGCAGCCCCTGCGGGTCAGCTTTGCTCCAGCAGCTCACCTCCTTGCCCAAGAGCGGGATCAGAGAGTTGGCCAACCGGCGGGCGCGCGGGCTGGGGGCAAACAGAGCAAGCTTCATCGAGCGTGGGCCAAGGCCAGGATTCTCCCCGGATCCTATACTGGACATAGAGCCACCCGCGAAGGGACAAGTGCCGATGGTCATCCCACCTGGACTGATGCTGCCCCTAATCCCCCTGGAGGTTTTGCTCTCCACGAAGGGGCTGATGTTTTTGCTGCTATCGGCCTATGGGGGGGCCATGTGGACATTCTTAAGCGGCGCTCCCCGCGTCCACACCATCATCGTGCCGGACTTGGAGCAGGCCAGAGGGTTTTACGAGAAGGTGTTGAAACTGCCGGAAGCGGAGCTGCCCCTGCAGTACTACTACGGCTACGAGCAAAGCATGGTCGGCTACAGCCTAGGATCCGCTTACTTTCCAGGGGATATTGGCCTCAGTCCCCGCTTCGATGCCAAAGCCCGTCCCACCTCTGGGCCCACCCAATTGGATACCCCCGGACTTTGGTACCAACTCTCCGACAATGTGCAATTGCACGTGATCCCTGGCTCTACAGATCCCTATGCGGGGTCCGGTTCTTACGGCAACGCCTCTAGGCCTAGCTCCTCATCTGCTTCTGCTTACGGGACTGTACCGGCAGCGGGCCGCAGCAGCGGCGTTCGCTATCGCCATGTCAGCTACGAGCGGGAATCCCTCAAGGCCCTCCTGAAGCGAATCAACAAGCAAGGGATCCGCAACAGCATTCGCTCCGAGAAACCCTTTGTCTTTTGGGTGCGGGATCACCAGGGTCAGATCATCGAATTTGCCGAACTGAAAGGCTGACGGGATCCCCTAAGAT
>NZ_JANSHW010000464.1:0-1961 GCF_047461815.1 Synechococcus sp. R6-10 | reverse complement strand
AGAGCAGAGCAGGCCCAGGGCTACTGAAAGCCCGCTCCGTACCGCTTAGCGGTCGGAGTCGGGTAGTTTACGCGGTTTTTCGGCGAGACTCCTCCGAGAAGCGCTGTTTTCTCGGCAAGCCTGACAGAGGCTTTTTAGAGCAGGCAGCCGCGTGCAAGCTCTCCACCCCTGTTACCATGGAGGAGCCCTTAATGTTTCTTTCGTATCCATCGTATCCATAGCCAAGCTAGTCTCTTGGACCGGCTTTTTTATTGTGCACTGTGCCAGGTTTTGTGATCCCTTCTGCATCTCCTCCCAGTTCCGGCCTTTCCCCCCTCGAAGTGCAGCGCCAGATGATCGTCATTCTCGATTTTGGATCCCAGTACTCTGAGCTGATTGCCCGCCGCATTCGCGAAACCCACGTCTATTCGGAAATCCTTTCCTATCGCACCACTGCTGAGCAACTGCGGCAACTGCAACCGCAGGGCATTATCCTCTCCGGGGGCCCCAACTCGGTGTATGAGCCAGCCGCTCCGGTGTGTGACCCCGAGATTTGGAACCTAGGGATCCCGGTTCTGGGGGTGTGCTACGGCATGCAACTCATGGTGCAGCAGTTGGGGGGCAAGGTGGAAGCAGCCCAGAAGGGGGAATATGGCCGTGCCGCTCTGCACATTTTGGATCCCACCGACCTGCTCACCAACCTGCCGGAAAACAGCATCATGTGGATGAGCCACGGGGATTCGGTTACCGAACTGCCGCCGGGCTTTCACACCTTGGCCTCTACCGACAACACCCCCTGTGCCGCCATTGCCGATCCAAGGCGTCGTCTCTACGGGGTGCAATTTCATCCGGAGGTGGCCCACTCAGAGGCTGGCGCCTTTCTCATCCGCAACTTTGTCTATCACATCTGCGGTTGCGAGCCCACCTGGACAACGGCAGCTTTTCTGGAGGAAGCCATTCGAGAGGTACGTGCCCGTGTGGGCAATAAGAAGGTGCTGTTGGCCCTCTCGGGGGGGGTAGACAGCTCTACTTTGGCTTTTCTGCTGCACAAGGCCATCGGCGACCAGCTCACCTGCGTGTTCATCGACCAAGGGTTTATGCGCAAGGAAGAGCCCCAGCGGCTGCTGCGCCTTTTCCAAGAGCAATTTCACATTCCCGTCCACTACGTGGATGGCCAGGAGCGGTTTCTCCGGCAGTTGCAGGGGGTTACCGATCCCGAAGAAAAACGCAAACGAATTGGGGCAGAGTTTATTCGCGTGTTTGAGGAAGAATCCCAGCGGCTGGGTCCTTTTGAGTACTTAGCCCAAGGCACTCTCTACCCAGACGTGATCGAGTCTGCCAATACCCATGTGGATCCGGTTACTGGAGAACGCATTGCCGTCAAGATCAAAAGCCATCACAATGTCGGCGGCCTGCCCGAAAATCTGCGCTTTAAGCTGGTAGAGCCTTTGCGCAAGCTCTTCAAAGACGAGGTGCGGCAACTGGCCCGCTCTTTGGGTCTGCCGGAAGAAATTGTTGGCCGCCATCCTTTTCCAGGGCCGGGGCTGGCCATCCGCATTGTAGGCGAGGTTACCAAAGAACGGCTGGAAACCCTGCGAGAAGCGGACATGATCGTGCGGCAGGAGATCAACCGCTCCGGCTACTATCCCAAACTTTGGCAAGCCTTTGCCGTGCTGCTGCCAGAGGTGCGGTCGGTGGGGGTGATGGGGGATAAGCGCACCTATGCCTGCCCGGTGGTGGTGCGGCTGGTTACCAGCGAAGACGGTATGACCGCCGATTGGGCGCGAGTTCCCTACGACCTCTTGGCCACCATTTCCAACCGCATCGTCAACGAGGTGCCCGGCATCAACCGCGTGGTTTACGACATCACCTCCAAGCCCCCTGGCACCATCGAGTGGGAGTAGGCGGGATCCCTTGCGTCTGGCCTCGATTCCCGGCTGGATCGATGGCTACCTATGGCCAGCTTCCGGCAGGGAATAGGA
>NZ_JANSHW010000463.1:0-984 GCF_047461815.1 Synechococcus sp. R6-10 | reverse complement strand
TCTTTGCTCTCCCCACCGAAGCCGAACCTCTGCCGGAAGGAGCTCTAGGGCTGGTGTGCTGGGGTAACAAATGCCTGGCCCCTGCCAGTTCTCTCGAGCAAATCCAGTCGCAAATCGGCAAAGGCCAAAATCGAGCTTACTGACCTTTGCCCAACTTTTGCTCAGGGCAGCAGGGATCCCTTTGCCAAGGTTACTGCTGGGGCTCCGCAGGCTTTTCCACCCCAAAAAACTCAATGCGGTAACTTTGGATGCGGGTGCCCGTTTGTTGCTCCACTTGGGCCAGCAGTTCAGGCGGCAGCTCCACGTCCACATCCAAGATGCGGTTGCTATCCAGACAGTTCACGTGGCTGTGGGGATGGGTGCGGTTGCCGTAGCGGCGCCCATCGGCACGATCCAAGCACTCGACAATGTTGTGGCTGGCCAAAGCTTCCAGGTTTTGATAAACGGACGTGTGGCCAATCGGTTTGCCCTGCTGATTTAGGCGATCGTAAATCTCGCGGGCGGAGAGGTGCTCGCCACACTGCCACAGCAGCTCCAGGATATAACGGCGCTGTCGGCTCAAACGCAGATTGCACTCCCGGCACCGTTCCAAAGCAGCTTCCAAAGAATCCAAGGGGCGAGGCATGGAAAACCTCAAGTCATACCGAGTCTGAGATAGGTAGTTGCTCATCTCTACCAAGGTAGCATTTGTGCGTCAACAGTTGTTCAAAAAACACCCCGAACTCTACAAGAGCTGCCGCGCATAGCCATCTTCGAGCCGAGTCCAGGCCGTGCGCAAATGGAAGAGCCCAACATCAGCCTTTTGATTTTCTACAATACCGCTGGAGTGTTGGGGGCAAAGATCATGCAGCGGCGCAAGGTAATTCTGGGTTTGTTGGGGTTGGCCAGCAGCAGTGGATTGGCAGGAGCCTATTGGGCCAGTCGGCAGCAGCCCTCTCATCTAGCCCCAGGGATGGGATCCCCTAGAGCCGCTCTCCCCTCTCC
>NZ_JANSHW010000462.1:0-1615 GCF_047461815.1 Synechococcus sp. R6-10 | reverse complement strand
CTGATGGTGATCGGGGTGGGGGTGCTGAGTTTCCTCAAGTGAAGAAGCAGTAGAAGGGCAGGGGCATCTTGCCGTTACAATCGGCGCTGTGGGGGGCTGCACTGTGGGTATGGTGGCCCAAAGTTCTTGTTGAGATCTCTGCCAGAACTGCGTACTTGCGCACCCCGGTGAGCCCTAGGCTCTCTCGGTAGAGGGGATCCCATCCTCTACAATGGACGGCGAGGCGTCGGCCTTGCTCGCCATCGGTCAGGCTGTCTACAGGCCGCGCTAGTGAGCTTTGAAGGTGCTGAGGTGTTTCAACCAGCGGAGGTTTGGGTGTTGAGAGCAGTGATGAGAGCAGGGAAATGTTCGCAGGAACTTGGCCTTGCTCAGCGAGGAATGAGGCTGGCCTTGGCGGGCCTGTTGATGGGGAGCCTGGGATCCCTGATGGTGCCCCATTCTGCAGAGGCGCAGTCGGGTTTGGTGATCACCGGCAGTGAAGGGGTACCTGTCCTCAGCTATCGGCTCGATTTTGGCGGGGTTCGCAGTCGTTTGGATCGCTATCGCCTGACCATTCCCCCCCAGAATGTGGCGGTGGCAGAAGTGCAGATCAACGGGGACAGGAATTTCGATGGCCGCATCGATCCGGAAAGTGTCCGCCTGGAGGTAGAAGGCCGGCCTGTAGAGCTGGATCAAGTGTACTGGAACGAGGAGTTTCGCTCTCTAGAGGTGGTGGCCCGTCAACCCATTGCTGCCGGTCAGGAGATCCGTCTGGTGCTCTCCAACGTGCGCAACCCTTCATCTGCCGGTATCTACCGTGTGGAGGCGCGGGTACGGGGTACGGAACCCAACCCCCTCTTCCGGAATGTGGGCAACTGGCTGATTACCATTGAAGACCCAGAGCGGATTGGCTTCTGATCTATTGACCCGATGATCTGACCTACTGTTGATCTTTGCGGCGATCCTATAGGCACAGCCCTTTTGCGGGTCTGGGACAGCGACACCCAAGTTCCCGGCCAGTTGGGGTGGGATCCCTCTGCAAGTGTTTGTTCGCCGTGGTATGGGCTGCTGGAAAAAGCTGGAGTTCTGAGTTTTTCTAAGAATGGGGATTGTGCAAATCCGGCAAGTTTGGGTGGGGGAGTGTTTACCTTGTTGCTTGCTGACACCTGGTATCCCGATTGGTGGCAGGCTCTAATTTTGGGCATGGTGCAAGGGATCACCGAATTTCTGCCCATTAGCAGCACGGCTCATCTGCGGGTGTTTCCGGCTTTGGTGGGATGGCCGGATGCGGGCGCTTCTTTTACGGCGGTGATCCAGTTGGGCAGTTTGGGGGCGGTGCTGATCTACTTTGCCTCTGACCTGCGCCAGTTGCTCTTGGGCTCCTGGAAAGCCTGGCGAGAACGAGATTTCCAGCAGGAGCCTTGGCGGCTGCTGGTAGGGATCCTGGTGGGAACAGTGCCAATTGTGGTTGCCGGCTGGGCCATCAAGGCCATTTGGGGATCCCCACCCCGCCAGTTGTGGGTGATCGCCGTCGCAGCCATCGGCTTGGCTGTGTTGTTGGGCTGGGCAGAGCAAACGGGCAAACGCCAGCGAGACCTTCACAGCTTGGGCATTGGGGATGGGATCTGGGTGGGGC
>NZ_JANSHW010000461.1:0-10398 GCF_047461815.1 Synechococcus sp. R6-10 | reverse complement strand
TGGTGGACCCCGGGAAAGTCCAGGTAGGTCAGGGCCTCCCCCAGACCCTGGGCAAACACCTCCACCGCCCGCCGGTACCGGTCCTGGTAGCGCTCAACGAACTCCTGGGCCAGAGATTCCGCCGTGCCCCGCCGCCGCGCCACAAACACCTCCTGCCTGGGCGATCCTGCCCGCCGGCGTGATGAGGTCCCGGGTGTAGTAGCCGTTCCGCTCCCCGCGGCGGCTTGGGGTGCGCTCACGGTAACCCGCAGCCAGGTGCTCGGTCATCTCTTCTTCCAACACCTGCTCGTTCGCGTAAGCGGTGCGGAGCACTATGACGGCCTTGACCCCTTCCCGGATGCGCCGGCTGATCTCCTCCTTGGTCAACCTCTTGAGCTCCTCTCCGTCCATTCCGCCCTCCATGCTTAACCCACAAAATACGCGACACTACCGCCACAGATCACCGGAGTGCGGCAATGGCTACTCAACTGGATGTGGAAGACATTCGAGGGATCCGATCGGTTGCTGAGGTGGCTGGTCTCTTTGCATCTCTGGGGTACGCTCTGGTGGGGCAACCGTTGGATATAGCAGCGCTGGAGCTACCCGCTGATTTTGACAGACCTCGGGCTGCATATTTCCTGGCGGAATATCGACAGCGGTATTTCCGTCAGGTGGTGCTGCTGCTTGAGTTTGAGGTAAAGCCCAGCCCTACAGGTCGCTTCCCTTCGGGGAAGTGGAATTAATGAAAACAAACAAACTATGGCAGCCAGGGAAACTGGCGAAAGTTAGGTGGGCGCTTTTCCAAAAAGGCGCGTTTGCCCTCAGCAGCTTCTTCGGTCATGTAGAACAGCAACGTCGCATCTCCGGCCAGCTCCTGCAGCCCCACCTGCCCATCGCAGTCGGCGTTGAAGGCGGCTTTGAGGCAGCGGATGGCTAAGGGGCTGTGCTGGAGAATTTCTTGCGCCCAGCGGATCCCTTCAGCTTCTAGCTCTTCCACTGGCACCACGGCATTGACCAGACCCATCTCCAGGGCTTGGGCTGCGGTGTATTGGCGGCAGAGGAACCAAATCTCGCGGGCTTTTTTTTGCCCCACCACTCGCGCCAGGTAGGCGGCCCCAAAGCCCCCATCGAAGCTGCCCACCCTAGGGCCGGTTTGCCCAAAGATGGCATTATCGGCGGCAATGGTCAGGTCGCAGATGAGATGCAAAACATGGCCACCCCCAATGGCGTAGCCTGCCACTAGGGCAATCACCACCTTGGGCAAAGAGCGGATGATGCGCTGCAGATCCAGCACATTGAGACGAGGGATCCCGGCCTCATCCAGGTAACCGGCCTCGCCCCGTACGCTTTGATCCCCGCCGGCGCAGAAGGCATACTTCCCATCGGTATGGGGCCCGGCGCCTGTTAAGAGCACTACTCCAATCCTGGGATCCTCTCGCACATCGGCAAACGCATCAATCAGCTCGGCAACAGTTTTGGGGCGGAAGGCGTTGCGCTTGTGGGGACGGTTGATGGTGATCTTGGCAATGCCATCCGTTTTTTCGTAAAGAATGTCTTCGTAGAGCTTGGCCGTCTGCCACATGGTGTCTGGGTGTATCTATTGGGATGCCGGGCCAGGAGAGTTCCGTTTGGCTGATGGGGGCTCACTATGAGGAGCACCTGGGTACTCTGCACCGCTACCGCGAACGGCCTGAAAAGGCTAGGTAGAACGGTTGGTCGCTTGGATGAGGGCTTCCACCAATCCTTCCAAAGTATACTCCTGGGCTGCGATGTCCACTCGACCAAATGCAGCCTTGCAGGTTTCGGCGGTTTTGGGGCCGATGGCGGCAATCTGCACGGGTGGATCCCACACCTCTGGGCCCAGCCCTGCCTGCCGGATCAAGTGGGCAAAATGCTGCACCGTCTTGGAGCTGGCAAAGGTGAGGATGTCCACCTGGTGGGCTTTAAGAGCTTCCAGGACCTGGGGATCCGCTGCTGCTGGACAGGCGGACTGATAGGCGGCCACCTCCACCACCTCTGCTCCTCGCTGCCGCAAACCCTGTACCAGCTCCTCCCGCCCTCCTGACTCAACGCGGGGAAAGAGGATGCGCTGCCCCTGCACTGGCTGCGGCCAAATGGGTAGCAGGGCTTCGGCCACAAACTCGGAGGGCATCAGATCCGGGCGAATGCCGTACTGGGCCAGCACGGAAGCGGTTTTGGATCCCACCACCGCCACTTGCAGGGAGTGGAGTGCTCGGCTATCTCGCCCCTGCCGCTGCAGCCGCTCAAAGAAAGCCTGCACTCCATTGGCAGAGGTCAGCAGCAGCCAGTCGAATTGTTCCAGGTTGGCAATGGCTGTATCCAAGGGATCCCAACAGGTGGGCGGCTGGATCACCAGGGTCGGCATCTCCAGCACCCGCGCCCCCTGGGCCTGCAGCAACTCACAAAAAGCTGGTGATTGCCCCTCGGAACGGGTAACCAGCACCGTCTTGCCTGCCAAAGGAGCCGGTGGCGGCAAGGGTGGGATCCCCGGCAAAAAGTCCTGCCGCAACCGGATCACCTCCCCGACCACCAGCAGACCCGGCAACTTCGCCTGACCCGCCTCCTGCTGCAGCTCCGCCAAGGTGCCCACCCACACCTGCTGCTCTGCTTGCCCCGCCCCCCAGATCAAGGCCACCGGTCGGTCTGCCGGGATCCCAGACTCCACCAGCCGTGCGCCAATGTGCTGTCGCTGCCGGGATCCCATCAAAATCACCAAAGTATCCAACTGGGCCAAAGCGCCCCAGGGCAGAGCTTCCAGCTCGTGGGCGGTGAGAACGGCAAAAGCGCGGCTCAAGTGTTTATCCGTTAACGGGATCCCTGCCCAGAGGGGGCCAGCCAGGGCCGACGACAACCCCGGCCAAATCTCAAAGGGACAGCCCGCCTCCCTAAGGGCTTGGATCTCCTCGCGAGCGCGGCCAAAGATCAAGGGATCCCCTGACTTGAGGTGAACCACCTGTTTGCCTTCTCGGCAGCGCTGGATGAGCCAGTGGATGCCCTCCTGGAGGCTTCCTGGCCCAGAGCGTCGCCACACCTGCGCCTGCGGCGGCAACTCTGCCAACAAGCGCTCATCCACCAGCTCGTCGATCCAGATAGCCTCAGCCTGCCGTAGGATCTCCAGTGCTCCCTGCGTCAGGCCCGCCCGCCCGCCCAGCCCTGCCCCCACTAGATACACCTTGCCCATGCCCTACCCCTTGGAATGTCGATCTTGCCCCTTGTAAGAAGGGGATCCCGCTTGCTTTGCAAATATAAATCGAAGACGCCTCCCAACAGCTCCTCTTCCAAGGGGTGGCCAGCCTGAGGAAAAACTGGTCTACTTGCGAGATACTGAAAGCGTGGCTGCCTGAGGATCCCTGCCTATGTCCGGTGTAACTCCAGAGCCTTGGCCGCGGCGGCGTTTTTTGGCCAGTGGAGCTGCTCTGCTAGCAGTAGGAGCGGGCTCCCGCCCCTCTTCGGCCAGATCCCGGCCCTTGCGACTGGTCACCAACTGGTACGCCCAGGCCGAACACGGCGGCTTTTACCAAGCCCTGGCCACCGGCATCTACGCCGACTACGGTCTGCAGGTGGAAATCCGCATGGGGGGAACGGCGGTTAACGTGCTGCAACTGCTAGCCGGGGGAGCGGCAGATTTTGTGCTCGGCGGCAGCCCCGACGCTCTGGCGGCTCTGCAAGCTGGGATCCCTGTTCTCACCGTGGCCGCCTTTTTCCAGAAGGATCCCCAGTGTCTCTTGGCCCATCCAGGGGTGGGCATCGAGCGCCTGGAAGACCTGCGGGGCAAGCCCATCTGGGTGTCACCGGGGGCCAACCTCACCTACTGGCCTTTTTTGCGGGCCAAATTTGGCTTTACCGACGAGCAGAAGCGCCCCTACAACCTCAGCCTCACGCCCTTCTTGCTGGACAAGTCTTCTGCCCAGCAGGGCTATGTGACCTCCGAGCCCTTCCGCGTGCGCCAGGAGGGGGGCTTTGATCCCGTCGTTTTTCTGCTGGCCGACTACGGCTATTCCCCCTACGCCACCACCCTGGAGACCACCCGCCCCTTTGCCGAACAGCACCCGGAGCAGGTGCGAAAATTTGTAGCTGCCTCCATCCAGGGCTGGCAGAGCTACCTAGAGGATCCCCGCCCCGGCAATCGCCTCATCCGCCAAGACAACCCCAACATGAGCGAGGCCCTCCTGGCCTACGCCCACCAAGCCCTAAAAGACTACGGCCTTCTCACCAGTGGAGATGCCGCCACGCTGGGGATCGGGGCCATGACCCACCAGCGCTGGCAAACCTACTTCCGGGAGATGGTGGCCCTGGGGATCGGCGCAGCGGGTCTGGAGGTTCGCCAAGCCTATACCCTCGACTTTCTCCCCAGCAGGAGCGCCTAAGGGATCCCCACTTCCATCGCCGCCAAACTGTGCAAAAGCGGGGATCCCTGCATCCCCAGCTCATGGCGCCGGTGCATTTGGTTTGTCAGCAAGTAGGCCAAAGGTGGGTGGCCGCTCAGCCGTTGGCGGGGGTGGGGCAGATGGTCGTTGCCGAACTGGTGGCGGTACTCCTCCGAGTCGATAAAGGCATTGACCATGGCCTGCAAGCCCTGGTGCACCAAAATGTCGTGGTAGGCGGCCACCTCCTCCTTGCTGGCCGGGGCCCGTCCCAAAAAGTGCTTGAAGCCCTGCTCTACACAGCGGGTGTTGCAGCCGGCACTGAAAAAGAGTTGCCGGTAGAGCCGGGATCCCCCAATCTGGCGAACCAAGCGCTTAATCCCGATCCGCCCCCGCAAGAAGTCCTGCTCGATTTTCTCCAGCTCTCCTGTTTTCTCGTGCTGGTAGGGCTGGCGTTCCAAAAGCTGTTGGTAGGCAGCCCGCAACAGGTTTTGCAACGTTTGCGGATCCCGCTGGCGTGGTTCCATGGCAATAGCTCCCAATCGACGAAGCCAACAAAAACAGAAAAGATCGATTTACAGACAAAATGGGGGACTACTTTAAAGAAATTATGAAGGGAATAGCAAATGGCTCGATACGCTTTTACGGCAAACTTCAGCACATCCTTCTGTAACAAAATTGCCAATAAAAGACCGTGAAGGTTCTACTTAAGATTTACCTTGCCGACAGAACGACCGGGGGAGATCTGCGATAAATATTTACGAAAGGATTGTCATTTTCTCCAATTTACGTGATTTCACTTTGTAACTTTCTAGCCGATAAAAAAATTCCGTGTTTATTCGTAGTTAAGTATTATGACACTTCCATCCAGAATAACCTGCTCCAGATCCAGAATATAAGTTAAGTAAAGAATGTAGCCTCTCCCAGGGTCACAGGTGCAGGGCTCATCATTTGAAGTGCTCTGGTGAAGTGCTCTGGTTTGATTGACTGGGGACTCAGGTGTTGCTGTAGACCTGCAAGGGGGCTGCAGGGGAAGGGAGTTAATTGTTGTGATTTGTTTGCGTTGCTTATGCAGTAGATCTTGCCCGCCGGGGTTTTTTGTCTGCCCTTAATGTGGATCCCGTCTATGGTTAAACAAATCCGGCTAGAGCCTTTATCTCGTGTCTCGGAGGTCGATACCTACAGCAATCTGCTGTCGGCCATTTTGTCGGAGGAGCTGCAGGTTTCGCGGGAATGTAACGGTCGCGGCCTCTGCGCCACCTGTCATGTTTACGTCAAAGAGGGAATGGAAAGCCTCACTCCCATCACCCCCCGCGAGGCCAAGACTCTGGAGACCATTACCAGCGCCCGCAGCAATTCCCGGCTGGCCTGTCAGGCGCGGGTGGTTTCCGATGGCGTGGTGGTGGAGCTGCCGCCGGGGATGTACGTGAACTCGCTGAGGGATATCGAAGTGCTCATCGGTCGGCGGGCCGAACAAGACCTGCTGCACCCACGGACGGGGAAGGTTTTGGTGGAGCAGGGCAAGATCATCACTCGCTCTACTGTTAAGCAGCTAGAAAATGAGGACTTCCGCATCATTGGCAATACGCTGGCCCAAACTCGGGAAGTTTGATGGATTGTCGATATTCAGGGATCCCTTGGGCTCAGCGGGCATTGTCTTATAGACAATCAACCAAGGATTGAACAATGTTGGATCCCTCAGATAGCTGACCAAGTTTATCGAATGCTTAGCCATTCATTTTGTTGACTCATTGGCATTGTCTGGCCCAGTTGATCCCTACAAATCCCACCAAATCCTGTTGCTTTGCAATCTAGAATTATCCATTTTTTATCAGGAGAGCGCCATGGCCACCACATCTCGACCGGATCCCCGTCCTGCAGTCACCCTGCCTGTGGGCCGTGACAAGCATGCCCACTACAGTTACCGCGATTTCTTTCGCTTCAACCGAGATCAGGGCACGATTATCGATTGGAACAACACCCAAAATCTGCTGTTGAGCGAAGACTTTATTGTGGGCCTGCAAACAGGCCTGGAACGGGAAGTGGGAGATGCTTCGGCGGCGGTGATGTACACCATTGGCAGAGATTGGGGCATCCGCGATGCCAAGCACTTCTCCGAGTGGTACGAGCGGGAGTATGGGATTGGCGTAAAACAGTCCAACCTTTTGTTTTTGCTGGAGACTTGGTGGTGGCCTTTTACGGCTCAGGGCTGGGGCAAGTGGGAGGTGGAAACCGAATCCAAACAAAAAGGCTTCCTGTTTATCAACTTGTTTGACTCGATGGTGGCTCGCACCCTAGGGGATGTGGGCAAGCCGGTTTGCCATCTCTATGCCGGGCTATTTGCCGGGTTTTTCACCGCTATGACTTCCCGCGAGCTGGCCTGCATCGAGATCCAGTGCTACGCCATGGGGGAAACCTACTGCAAGTTCCTGTTGGGCGGGCAAGAACGCATTGATGCCGCCAATTTTTGGATCACCGAAGGGGCCAGCGCCCGCGAGATCGAGCAGCGTTTGCACCAGTTGTGAGGCTTGCTTGTGGCTTTTGAAGGCTCTCTGGGATCCCTCGACACTTTGGAGAAACGCCCATGGTCACCTTCAACTTAGACACCGATCTGGACTTAACCCAGCCGCTGGCGGTCTTTTTGCAGGGGTTGAACTGGGATAACCGACCCCCGGCCAAGGCTCCCTTTGCTCAAGAGCCGCCGCCGCAGTCCCCCATGCTCTTTGCCCAATCGGTGGGACAGTTTTTTGCCGGCTTCAATTGGTCGGGCATCTGCCCACGCTCAGAGCCGCTGCCGGAATTGCCGGCAGAGGATCCCTTTACCCTTGAGGATTTTGCCGCCTTGTTTGGCGGAGCTTTGCTCTAGCTCTGGTTTGTTCAGGGATCTCGGTTTTGTTTTGCCCTCTGTTTTTAAGGAGACTTCACCCATGGATGACCTTCACTCTTGGCCGGAGCGCATTGCCGATCGAGAAGGGGGTTACCTAACACCCGACGATCTGCAAGACCTGATTCGCTACTCTCTCTCTTTTCAAGAACGGCTGGAGCTTTACCAGGTCTTACAACAGCAGGAGCTGACCTGGATCCAAAAGGTTTTGCAACAGCAGGGGCCAACCCCCGTCGCGACAGCGTTGCCCAGCAGCAATCCCGCCAGAGAGGGGGCAGAACCTTCTCTAACCCCGGCTCAGCGCCTCTTGGCTCGTCAATTGGCCTTTTGCTTGCGCTCCCTGGGCCTGAGTCTGTTGCTGGGGGATCCCACCCCTGTGCAGCAGGTAACTCTTGGTGCGATGGAACAGTACCTAGGGTTGCCGCAAGCGCTCGCTCAGCTACGGGCAGTGGTTCAGGGATCCCTGCCAGCGGATCAGCAGGGTTTGCTTGCCCCCTACTGGCAAGAGCTACAAGCTGTCTGCGCCACTTCTCAGGCCCAATCTCCTTCCCCTTCTTCTTCTGAGATGGAGGTTGACCTGCCCACAGTTCCGCCGGAGAGGGCTCTCACCTTGGCGGAAATGTTTGTGTGAAGCCCACTGAAGGAGGCTCTATCTATGAATTCAAGGGTTGCCGAGCTGATGCAACAAAGCGAAGGCCGCTATCTGCGCCCAGATGAGTTGAAAACTCTACACGCCTACGTGGAAGGGATCCCGAGGCGGGTACGCCTTTACCAGGTTCTCCAGGCCAAAGAACAAGAGTTGCTGGATCGGGTGATGGAGAAGTTTCAGCCGATGATGCCGAATTTAATCCGCCAGCATGGTCACCTGGCCTGGGAGCGCTGCCGCCGGGATCTGAGCATGGTGTGGCGCTACTGCTGCATGGCCATGCTGCTCAACGACGAAGACTACCTGAGGGATAAATTGCTCTACTGGCTGGAGACGATCCTGAAATCGTTCAAGATGCGCGACCAATGCCAGCCTGCCTACAAGTTAATGCTCGACTCCCTGACCTACATCTTTGGGGCAGAAGAGAGCGAGATGATCCGTCCTTATCTGCTTTTGGCCAAATCCATGCTGGTTAACTAGGTCCATTCGCCCTCAATGGATTCCCTAGTTTTGCCAATCCACCGGACATTCATCCCTTCACTCCAAAAGGCCAAGTTCCAGCCGCCCTCAAATCCGTCCATCCCCCTGTGAGATAGCCATGACTACCCTGCAAGAGATTCTGCAAGACCAGATCTTGCCTGGGCACTGCTTTAGCCCTGCCTACTACATCCGCCCTGACATCCACACCGGACTGCTCTACAGCCGCGGAGGATACCGCTTGGCGGCCTTTCCCATGCCCCTGCTGGAGGCTCTCTACTCCGGCCTGCGCTATGAAACTGGCCAAGCCACCCGCGTCATTCTCTACAACTGTGGCCGCGATTGGGGAGAGGCATTTTTCCGCCGTATTGAAGACGAGCTTTCCGGCTACTACCAGCAGCCGCTGCAGGAATTGCCGATGGGGATCTTCCTGGATGCCCTCAGCGATCTCTGGGCTACCCACGGCTGGGGACGCCTGGAGCTGGATTTTTCCGCCGCCGACCACGGCTTGGTTCAGGCCGGGATCCGCAATTCCGGGTTTGCCCTGGCCGCTCGCGCCAGCTTCAACCCGGAGGAACCTTCTGCACGGCGAGAGCCTGCCGGATATTTGGAGGCGGGAATGCTGGCCAGCCTCTTCTCCTTGCTTTCGGGGCGGGATCTCATCTGCGTACAGACCACCTGCGAATCCCTGGGGGCCGATCTCAACCGCTTCCTCATCGGCACGGCTCAGCGGCTGCACCACTGCGAGGAATGGGTGCGCAAGGGCCTCTCCCACGACGAGATTTTGGATCGGCTCACGGCCAGTCCCTAGAAAGGGATCCCTGGCCAGAGCTGTTTTCAGAAGCTCGCTAGGGCAGGTAGGGCTGAAAATCTTGGGTGACCGTCAGCGTCAAGTTGGCATTGGCGTCGATCACCGCCACTTCCGGTGCCGTCACATTGCCGATGACAGCCCCTGCCGCCGCTCCGCCCAGCACTTTCTCCGTCGAGATCACCCGGTCGCCGAACAAGCCTCCCAAGATGGCCCCCGCAGCTGCCCCAATCAAGGCATCTTGCACAATCGCTTCCCCGGAAGTGTGGCGGGGATCCTTACGCAGCGGGATAACCTGGCTCTGGGCATAGAGGGGGTAGGATTGGCCGTTGAAAATCAGGGCCCGCGAGACAAACTGGGTGCCGCCGCTCACCGGCTGAAATTGGCCTTCCAAAACGGCCCCCGCCGGGACGACCATGTTGCCGTAGATGTCCCGCAGAGGGGTATCCAAGCTAAGGCTGACGGCGCGGGTTTCCCCAGGGGCAATCAAGAGGGTTTCTGGGGAGCGATGCACCGCCTGGATCAGATCCCCAGAGCGCAATAGCAACGTGGTTTGCAGTTGAAAGGGCTGGCCAGGTTGCAGGGGTTGAGGGCCAGGGGGAAGGGGGCGAGGATTCACAGGACGCCATCCCTCACCGGCAGGCGGTGGTGGCAAGGGCCCCATTTGGGCCAAAACTGGGGCGGCCATCTGCGCTGAGAGCAATCCGCCAAGCAGAGGAGCCAACAGGCGGCTGGCTGGGTTGGTCATGGTCTTACCCCCATTCATCATTCCTACGCTAGCTGCAAACCGGACAAAACCGGGAGCCTTTCGGGCCTTACCTATCTTTTACCTATCTTGATCAAAGCCCACTGAATGGAAATGGGCTACCTCAGGTGAGCAGATTCCGCTGCTCTTCGCTCCAGATAGAAGTACGGAAAAACGCTAGGGTTGCCCACTCTGGGATCCCTGCTGTCCATGTTAGATTAGGCCCTAGGTTTCTCCCCCTGCGTGGGGCCGAAGTCTTGCAGCATCCCAACCCTCTTCTTGTAGCTATGAAGCGCAGAACATCCATGCCGGGCCAGCCCTCTCCCGGGTCAGAAGCTTCCGCCCAACCTGCTCAATCCTCTTTCCAGCCTTTTGCCATCTCCACTTGGAAGTCTCTTCTCTCGTCAGTGCTGCTGGTGCTGCTGGGCATTGGGCTGGGAGCGGCTCTGGTGGGGGGCAAGGGGGTATCTGCCC
>NZ_JANSHW010000460.1:0-1848 GCF_047461815.1 Synechococcus sp. R6-10 | reverse complement strand
CACCTCGTCGCCAGCCGCGCTTTCAACTGGGCCGCCCCCGTCCGACACCAGAGGGGATCCCGGCTGTTCCAACGCCACCGCCCGTGGTGGCCACTCCTGAACCTGAGCTTACGCCTGAGCCCAGCCCAGAGCCCTCTCCGCAAGCTGTGCCCACTTCAACTCCCCAGCCTGTGGCTACGCCTTTGCCGCGCGTGACCCCCATTCCCTTCCAGGAGCGGCGGGTGCGACAGCAGGGGTTGCGGCTTTTCCCGCCGGGACTCCACAGTCCAACCTTGCCAGGTGAGCGATAGCGGGACAGAATCCTTGGTTGACAGAATGCCCTTCGCACAGCGGGCCGTAGGTCTCACTGTTTCCCCGATGCCGCTCTGCCTGGGTGCGCAGTTGCCAGTTGTCGCGTTCTCACACCGGTCAAGCGCGAGGAGCGTGGAGCGACGGGAAAGAATCCCCCGGCTCTAGCCGTGGGGAGAACGTCGATTCCTGCCCAATGGAAGGGCCGGTCGTGTGGCTAAGCTGATGGGGTTGAGCCAAGTCAGGAGCATTGCTCCCTTAACCATCTCGCACCGATTGCGGCGGCGGGATGGGATCCTGGGTGGAGCTCTGGATCCCATTCTCTCCACTTTCCAACCTGAGCAAGGGCCGCAATCGGGATCCCTGCCAGGGATCCAGGACATCCCGAATTAGCACCTCCTGAATCCACACCTGCAGGATTGCCGCCAAAGGCACGGCCAGGAACAGGCCCAGCACCCCAAAGAAAAAGGCTGAAGTAACTTGAGCTACTAGGGTTAGGGCGGGCAGGAGCGACACCTGTCGGGACATAACGATGGGGGTGAAGACGCTGCTTTCCAACTGCTGGATCAGGATATACAGCCCCAGCACTGCCAAGGACTTCCAAGGGGCATCCGTGAGGGCTACCAGCATGGGGGCTACCACGCTTAAGGTGGGGCCGATATTGGGGATGAAGTTGAACAATCCCGCCAGCACCGCATTGGCCAAGATCAGGGGCACCCCCAAAATCCACAGCCCGATCCCACTCAGCAGCATCACCAAGGTGCTGGTAAACAGGATCCCCATCAGCCACCCTCGCAGCGCCAGCTCACAGCGCTTGAGGATGTAGCGAATGCGGGGACGGTAAAAGGCCGGGAAAACCGAGACAAAAGCGCGACTGTAGGCTTGGGGATCCGCCAACAACAAAATGGTGAGGATGATTACAAACAATAGGTTGAGCAGGGTGCCAAAAAAGGCAGTGAAGGACTCGGAGAAAAAGTCGCGCACCTGTCGCACCAACTCGGTGGCCTGGGGCACCAAGCTATTGGCCAATTCCCGCAGCGTCGGCAGCTCAATATCCGTCGGCAAAGAGAGAATCAAGCTCTCGAACAGCCGCTGCGCTTGCACGATCCCGGCGGGCACCCCATCGGTAAACAGCCACCGCAACTGCTCCGCCAGGGGGGGCACCACGATTAGCCCCACCAAGATCGCGGCCACCAAAACCGTCAAACTGGTGATGACAATTGAGGGGCCACGCCGAAAGCCGTAGCGCTGTGGGATCTGGGCCAAGGTATCCAATGCTACTGCCAACACAATGGCCGCGAACACCAACAGCAGGATCTGCCGGATCTGCCAAAGCAGAACTAGCAGGCCCAACAGCGCCCCTAGCCCCAGCCACTGGGCGAAGGTCACTGCCCCTCCACCTCCTCTTTTGTCCGTCGTCGCCTATTCTAGATGGGATCCCGACAAGTCCCATCGCTATTCGAGAACCCTGGATGCGCGATCCTGTCCCTTCAGCTAGAAATCGCAGGAGCCCCGCACTGTACCCGTAGGGTCGGTGTCGGGAGGAATGCGCTTTGATGA
>NZ_JANSHW010000459.1:0-7174 GCF_047461815.1 Synechococcus sp. R6-10 | reverse complement strand
TCATCAAAGCGCATTCCTCCCGGCACTGACCCTACGGGTACAGTGCGGGGCTCCTGCGATTTCTAGCTGAGAATCCGTTGAGCAGCGTTCAAAGGACTCCGTCCCGGCCTTGGGTCAACCAGTTGGTTTGAGTCAGCCTTAGTCTACCACCCCTGGGGTGAGCCACCCTTGGCTTGAGCAAGCTGTAGTACAACCTGGCCAAAATGCCGCCAAATGGCCTCTGCCTGTGGCCCCACCTGGCGCAGAATCCAACCCTTACAGATGGGATCCGGAGACTTGACCAGCCAGTATGGGGACTCCGTTCCGCTGATGTGAACGGTCAGCCAAGTGGGTTCCGGCCAATCCCCCAGCAAGTACAGGGATCCCCAACAGAGATGGGATCCCAGCACTGACGCGGCGGAGACCTGCCGATGGGGAAAGTGCAGGTCTATGTGTTCCTGCAGCCAGAGTTTTCTCCCCTCGGGGGAGGATGGGATCCCAGCAGTGACCCAAACTTGCAAGCAGTTGGCAAGATGTTCAAACTGCCAGCGTTCGTCCATGGCCAGCCGTCCGGCAGTCCAGATCTCGGCATAGGCCAGGCGGGCTGTGGGATCCAGCTCAATTTGCACCTGCTGGCGAAAGTCTGCCCCTGCCCCCGGAATGGTCGGGTGAGGGATCCAGATCAACTGGCTGGTGGGGGCCAGCTTGACCTTGACCTGTTGCCGAATCAAGCCGGGATGTAGCCGCATTGCCCCTTGGGTGCGAATTTCCAGCGCCGAGCCTGGCCCCAGCCCGATCTCGATCCGGTGGCGATCCCCACCCAGCAGGCCGCCGTTGGGGTTGCGCAGGTAGTACACAGGTGGCTCCCCAGGGGATCCCAGCCATTGCAAGGGAGCCTGAGAATACTCCCAAATGTGGGTATGGTCGCCTCGGCGGGTTGCCTTCAAGATGGCCTTACCGAAGTTCACAGGCGGCTCACCGAGGGGGGGTCGGCCTTGATGGGGCGAAACAACACCTCCCGCTCCAGCCAACTGAGAACCTGCTCCAGCCCCTCACCCGTGCGCAGGTTGGTAAAGACAAAGGGCCTATCTCCCCGCATGCGACGGGCATCCCGTTCCATCACCCCCAAGTCTGCTCCCACATAGGGAGCCAGATCGATCTTGTTGATCACCAGCAGGTCGGAGCGGGTGATCCCCGGCCCGCCTTTGCGCGGGATCTTGTCCCCTTCGGCCACGTCGATGACGTAAATGCAGGCGTCCACCAGCTCCGGGCTGAAGGTAGCTGCCAAGTTGTGCCCCCCCGATTCCACCAAGATGAGATCCAGGGGGCAAAAGCGGCGCTCCAGCTCCTGAATGGCGTCTAGGTTGAGGGAGGCATCTTCCCGAATGGCGGTGTGGGGGCAGCCGCCGGTCTCTACGCCAATGATCCGCTCTGCCTCCAGGGCCTTGGCCCGCACCAAAAACTCGGCATCCTCGCGGGTATAGATATCGTTGGTCACCACCGCCAAAGACAGGTGGTCCCGCAGCGCCAAGCAGAGCTTTTCCACCAAAGCGGTTTTTCCAGATCCCACCGGGCCGCCAATGCCAACCCGTACCGGCTGGGAAGTTTGCGCAACTTTGCCCGACATCGGATACCTGCTCCTCTTTTTGGGCATTCTAGAACCAGATGCTTGCAAGGGATCCGAGTATGGTTCGGCTTTTGGTGGCAACTGCTGTGGTGCTGGTGGGATTTTTGCTGGTTAACCGCCTCTATCGCAACCCGCTGAGTTCGGAGCCGAGACCAGAGCAAGCCAGCCCAGAAGCTGCCCAGCAGGGGATCCCTCAAGGTGGGCCGCTGCAGATTTACCAATCGCGGGATCAACTGCAGCAAACCCTCAACCAAGGGGCCACAGCCACCCAGCAGCAGGTGGAAGCCGTTGAGCAATCCTTGGGCAATCCTTGACAGGTTGCAAGCCCTGCAGGAGTGTCTGGAACGAAACCAAAAGACCAAGGCCCCCTTCTCAACGGGAGAAGGGATCACTCACCAAGGCTGTGAATCCCCCTTAGGCTTGGGCGGATCCCCCAGACGCGCTAAAGTCGAGAATGCTGCAATTTTTATAGACCGTCCATGCGGATCCCTCCTGTTACCCCAGAGAAAGCCGATAAGCAACTGCAAAAGGTTTACGAAAGCCTGGAGAAAACCTACGGCACCGCCCTCAACCCCCTGCAGGTGATGGCCCACAAGCCCCAACTGATGCGAGCCGTGATGAACCTGTACGGGGCGCTGCACACCCAAAACCCCAACTTGCCTGAAGAGCTGAAGGAGCTGGTCAGCATCCGCATTGCCCAAATCAACGGCTGCCGCCACTACTGCCTGCCCTACCATACCCTGCAGGCGCAAAAGTACGGCGCCTCCCCTGCCAAAATTGCGGCGGTGGCCCAGGCCCGCACCAGCACCCTCTACACCGAAGCGGAGAAGCTGGCCATCGAGTACGCCGAGCGGATGACCGTGCCCAGCATGGTGGTGACCGACAGCTTCTTTGCCCAGCTAAAAGCCATTTGGTCAGATGAAGATCTGGTGGAGCTATCGGCTTGGATTGGCTTTATGAACTTCTGGACTAAGGTGATTGCCGCCCTGGATGTGCCTTTGGATCCCATCTTTGCCGAGCAGCTTCACGTCTCATGAACAACCGGCAAACTCCCCTCTCTCAGGGGGGTAAGGGATCCCGACCCAAACCCTCCACTAGGCCCAGTCGTCTCGCGTGCTAAAGCTGCGGTCGTACACCTGGCCGCGGGCATGGATCTGGCGAGTCCGGGCGAACAGCTCTTCTTCGCTCAGGCCCCACTGTTCCAGGATTTGATCCAAATCCCGCTGCAGATCCCAGGCACCGGGGAAACCGTGGTAACGGATGCGCAAACGGGCGACTTCCGCCAGCACCCACTCGGAGAGGGGCCTCTCCTGAGCCTGCACCATCAGCTCATCGAGCGCAGCTCGGTCGGTGGCATATTGCGGATGTTGCTGCTCTCGTCGGGATGAGCCACTCGAGGGTGAACGGGATACAGCCATCGGCCTCCCTCCTTTTTTCTCACTCTAGCTGAGTTCCCCTGGAGACTTTCAATATCGAGGATTGGGATCCTTGATGGCATGGGATCCCGAGAAGGCAGAAGAAAACCGCTATACTGCAAATGTTGCAGACCATGAACATTCTTCAGTTGCGGAGGCGGCGGCTATGCCCATGCCCATGATCGAGACCCGTACCGACCGGATGTTGCTCAACTTTGGGCCGCACCATCCCTCCATGCATGGGGTTTTGCGCCTGCTGGTCACCCTAGACGGTGAAAACATCGTCGATTGCGAACCGGTGATTGGCTACTTGCACCGCGGCATGGAAAAAATCGCCGAAAACCGCACGGTGGTGCAATACCTGCCCTACGTCTCCCGTTGGGACTACGGGGCCGGCATGTTCAACGAGGCCATCACCGTCAATGCCGTTGAGAAACTGGCCGGGATCAGCGTGCCCAGACGGGCCAGCTACCTGCGGGTGATCATGTTGGAGCTAACTCGTATTACCAACCACCTGCTCTGGTTTGGCCCCTTCTTAGCGGATTTGGGCGCACAAACTCCCTTTCTCTACGCCATGCGGGAGCGGGAGTGGATCTTGGATTTGTTTGAAGCCGTCACCGGCATGCGCTTGATCAACAACAACTATTTCCGGGTGGGCGGCGTAGCAGTGGATTTGCCCTACGGCTGGACGGAAAAATGCCTAGACTTTTGTGAGTATTTCCTGCCCAAAGTGGATGAGTACGAACGGCTGGTGACCGACAACCCCATCTTCCGCCGACGGCTGGAAGGGGTGGGCACCATCTCCAAGCAGGATGCCATCAATTGGGGGCTGTCCGGCCCCATGCTGCGGGCCTGTGGCGTCAACTGGGATCTGCGCAAAGTGGATCACTACGAATGCTACGACGACTTCGACTGGGAGGTGGCCGTTTATCCCGAAGGGGATTGCCTAGCCCGCTATCGGGTGCGCATGAAAGAGATGCGCGAGTCCTGCAAGATCGTGCAGCAAGCGGTGAAGGCTCTGCCGGGCGGCCCCTTTGAAAACCTAGAAGCCAAGCGCATGCTGGAGGGGCCGAAGTCGGAGTGGAACAAAGGCGACTACCAGTTCATCAGCAAAAAGCCTTCCGCCAATTTCAAGATCCCCAAGGGGGAAGCCTACGTGCGGGTGGAGAGCGCTAAGGGGGAGCTGGGCATTTACATTGTTGGTGACGACAACGTCTGCCCGTGGCGCTGGAAGATCCGTCCCCCCGGCTTTGTCAATTTGCAGGTACTGCCTCAGTTGATTCGCGGCATGAAGGTAGCCGACATGATCGCCATCCTCGGCAGCATTGACATCATCATGGGCGAGGTGGATCGCTAAGATACTTACGGAAAGCGAGGACAAAGGCAATGGCCTGGGCGATCTTGGTTCTGCCGCTGTTGATTGTGTCTGTCATTGCTGCGATTATTGGCCCCAAGCAATGGGCTAAGTACCAAGAGGAAAGGCGCCGCCGCGCGGAAGAGCTATCTGATGCTCGCCTTCAGGCCATCATCCAGCAGGAGCTACGCCGCCGCAACCGTCCCCCCCAATCGGATCCCAACGGGAAAACTTAGCTACAGGGATCCCAAACCCTACCCAACCCGCCATCTCTAGGGAGCTACTCACCCCCATGACAAACGCTGGTATCGACCTACAACTTGGCTTCGAGACTGCCCTACAGAACCTAGGCTTGGGAGCAGGTGCAGCCCATGCCCTCTGGATGCCCCTGCCGATGTTGCTGCTGATCATCGCCGCCACCTTGGGGGTGATGGTCATGACTTGGCTGGAGCGCAAGATCTCGGCAGCAGCCCAACAGCGGATTGGCCCCAACATGGCCGGCCCTCAGGGGGTGCTGATCCCCATTGCCGACGGCATCAAGCTGCTGACTAAAGAGGATGTTCTGCCCATCCTGGCCGACCCGGTTTTGTTCACGCTGGGGCCGATATTGGTTTTCCTGCCCGTCTTTTTGTGCTACCTGGTGGTTCCCTTTGGCCAGAACCTATTGATCTCCAACATTGCCATTGGCGTGTTCTTCCTGATCGCCACCTCCAGCGTGCAACCCATCGGTTTGTTGATGTCGGGCTACGGTTCCAATAACAAGTACTCCTTGCTGGGTGGGCTACGCGCGGCAGCTCAATCGATCAGCTACGAACTGCCGCTGGCCCTGTCAGTGTTGGCCGTGGTGCTGATGAGCAACGGTCTGGACACGGTGGGGATCGTGGAGCAGCAGAGCGGCCTGGGCATCTTGAGCTGGAATGTGTGGCGGCAGCCCATTGGCTTTGTGATTTTCTTGATCTCGGCTCTGGCGGAAACGGAGCGGATCCCGTTCGATTTGCCGGAAGCAGAAGAAGAGCTGGTGGCCGGTTACCAAACGGAGTACTCCGGCATGAAGTTTGCCCTCTTTTATCTGGGATCCTACGCCAACCTGCTGCTGGCTTCCCTCATTGCAGCGGTGCTGTACTTGGGGGGCTGGTCGTTCGTGGTGCCGGTGGAAACGATTGCCGCCTTGGCCGGGATCCCCTTGGATAACCCTTTCTTGCAGATCGGCGCGGCGGCCTTGGGCATTGTCATGACGATGGTCAAAGCTTTTATCTTCATCTTCTTGGCCATCCTGCTGCGCTGGACCTTGCCACGGGTGCGCATTGACCAACTGCTGGATTTGGGGTGGAAGTTTTTGCTGCCTGTATCCTTTGTCAACTTGCTGCTGACGGCAGCCCTAAAGCTCGCCTTCCCCACCTTTTTTGGGGGTTGAATGAGAAGTAAAGAGGCAAGAGAGGGAGAACATAGGTCATGACTTTTCTAAAGCGTGTCAAAGAATATGTGGGCGATGCCTTCCGAGCCGCCAAGTACATCGGCCAAGGGATGGGGGTTGTCTTCGACCACATGGGCCGGCGCCCGGTAACCGTGCAATACCCCTTCGAAAAGCTGATCCCCTCTGAGCGCTTTCGGGGACGCATCCACTTCGAGTTTGATAAGTGTATTGCCTGCGAGATCTGCGTTCGGGTTTGCCCAATTGACCTGCCAGTGGTGGATTGGGCCTACAACCCAGAGCTGAAGAAAAAAGAGCTTTACAGCTACAGCATTGATTTTGGGGTGTGCATTTTCTGTGCCAATTGTGTGGAGTTTTGCCCCACCAACTGCCTCTCGGTAACTGAGGATTATGAGCTGGCCGCCTACGACCGCCACGACCTCAACTACCATCAGGTGGCGATGGGCCGTTTGCCCTCTAAGGTTACCGAAGACCCGATGGTGACCCCCTTGCGAGAATTTGCCTATCTGCCCAAAGGGGTGATCGATCCCCACGACTTGCCTGCTGGATCCCAGCGGGCTGGCAAACGACCGGAGGAGATTCTGGCGGAAATGAGAGCGGCCAAAGCTGCTAAGGAAGCCGAAGCGAAAGCAGCCAAGGCTGCTGCGGAATAGCGTGACATACTCCCGCACTCATGCTGACGCAAAGCGCTCCGCGCCGCTGTCCGCCACCCCTAGCCCCTTTCCCAGGGGATGTGACTGTTTGAACTTGTGGGACTGCCTTCCAGCATCGCCCGCTGCCGCAAGGTGATGGCCAGAAAAAGCGTCGAGGCCGCGAAGTTGGAGCTGTCCTTAGTGGGAATGAGATGCCTGGGGCGCAGAAATAAGGTCTTCTGAACCCTGCGATCTGCAATCAAAGATCTGAGTATGAGTATAGGTGTGGTGTCCTAGTCTGAACCAAAATGGCCATACGTGGGCAGGGCAGATGGCTGCCAGCCTTGGCTAACTTCAGGGGAAGGAAAACGTAAACCTACCCGCCAAGCCAGGGGATGTGGCCAAGCCGCTAAAAGTCTGCGCGACGTTTCCGCTCTTGCGAACCGTTACGGTAAAGGGAATGGGAGCAGTTGATTGGGAGCAGCGCCGGAACAATCTCACCTCGATGAAGTATGGCCCTGAGGGCGGGGTGGAAGCCCAAAAGACATTCTCCACAGCATTTTGGGTTACGGCAACACAGTCGGCATTGGCATCCACATCCAGCCGTCCTCCAGAAGGGACAATTCGGTTGTTAAAAAACACGGTCTGCTGCGTGGGATCCGTAACATACAGGTCAAGGTCATCGATGGTGTTCCAACTCAAGGTAACTTGAATGGGGCCGGTGCCCAATACCGG
>NZ_JANSHW010000458.1:0-4732 GCF_047461815.1 Synechococcus sp. R6-10 | reverse complement strand
AGGGGATCATGAGCCACAGCTTTTTGGAATACCGTCCCCTGACCTCTGAGATGGAAATGCGCCGCAACGGGGTGCTGATTGCTTTTGAAGAAGGGGTGGCCACTACTTATGCCCTCAAGAATGCGGAAGATCGAGGTGTATTCTTTATTACGCCAGGTACCCGCGTTTACAAGGGCATGATCGTGGGCGAGCACAACCGTCCCCAAGACTTGGAGCTGAACGTCTGCAAGACCAAGCAACTGACCAACCACCGGGCTGCGGGCGGGGAGGAGCTGGTGCACTTGCAAGCGCCGGTGGAGATGACCCTGGAGCGGGCTTTGGAATACATCGGCGAGGATGAGCTGGTGGAGATCACGCCCCAGTCGGTGCGCCTGCGCAAGGCACAGTTAACGCCCTCTCGCCGCTAGTTTTCTCAGCCAACTGGAAGAGAGCCTGGCTCACCACCGCCGCAGGTAAGAGGCCAAGTTGGGGAAATAGAACGCCCCCCAAATCCCCAGCAGGATGACTCCCAAGCCGAACACAACCAGCCAAAGGCGCGGTCGGCTGTGCAGCTTATTGGATCCCACCTGGACGTAGGCCAGATCCACCCAAGCAGTATTGCCGCGGCGGAACCAGCCCACCACTTTGACGCGCCGGCCCACCAGGGCGCGGATCCGCTTCAGGCCGGAAAAGACATTGCCCACCGGGCCCAGAGGGGAGGTGAAGCGCACCGGGATCAGCCCTGTGGCCTCTTGCAGCTTCAGCTCTGCCCCCAGTTGATAGCCGGAGGGGCCCAGTCCCACCAACTCCCCCTCCAGCTCCACCCATTGTCCGCGGCGGGGATCCGCGTCGGGATCCGCCAGCAAGCTGAGCACATCCGTCGGCCTTGCCGGCAGGGATCCCCCGTACATCAACCCCGCTTTGGCCCACAAGCCCACCCCGTAGCCCACCACCGCTGCTGCCGCGATCACCTTGGGATCGAGACGGTTTTGCAGCAGCAGGTAGAGGATCAGCCCCACCAGCCAGCCAATGAGGATCCCGACCACTTCGGCTGCGTAGATGGCCAGATCCAGCCAAAACCGGCTTTGCAGGCGGGCCACATCCAATTTGGACCCGGATCCCAGGCTCAGCTCCGGCAGGAGGCGCAGCCGCTCTCCATATCCCGCCAAGACCTTGAAGCGGTGCCCCGGCAGCGGATGGCTGGAATTGACCTGCATCCAGCGGGCCCAAGGGTTGATTTGATCCCAAAGAAAGACTTGGCCAGCTTGGGAGGGATCCTGGAGGCGGGCGGCAGCACTGGCAGCGGCGATGGTTTTGAAGTCCAAAAAGCTGAACAGGCGGGTGCAGTGCAACAGCGAGGAAGGTCGGCGGTCGTTTTTGTGGGCCTCTTGTAAGCCGGCAGCCGATTTGAGCAGAGCAGCGATCAGCCCGTTCGGGTTGCCGGTTGCCTGTACGGCAAAATGGTCGGCATGGTAGGTGCCCAGGCGCGAGAGGAAAAACAGGGGATAGGAAAGCACCGTGTAGATCAAGTAGAGCAGAGGGGCCACATGCCCGATCAGATCCCGCCGCCGACTTTGGCCGCGCCCCTCCCCCAGCTTGCTCACCTGCTCCAAGGCCAGGTAAACCAGTTGAATCGGGGATCCCAGCAGGGTCATGACCAGGATATCTCCATTAACAATTCGCCCCAGGGCCTGGGCGTAGACGGCGGCAATCTCATCCTCAGAAAGCTGCTGCAACAGGGCTTGGGTGACCACAATGCGGCAGCCATCAGAAAAAGTGCCGTAAACAAAGGCCAGCGGCCCAGCATCCGGGATCACCCCCAGTCGGGGCTGTTTTAGCTGGTTTTGGGCACAGATGCGCTGCAGCAGGCGCGCCGTTTCGGGGCTGTGGCGTTCGATTTCGCCAAGCCTGGCCCAACGCAACTTGTGCAGCCGTTGGTGGAGCTGATCCATCAGCCAGGGGGCAAAAAAGAGAAGGCCTACTCCAAAGTTGACCGCCAGGCTGCCGGCCACCAACCACCGCAGGCCATTGCGCAGCCAGGGCAGCAACCCCTGCAAAAACCAAAGCTGCCGCGGAAAACTCAGCCGGCCAAAATCCAGATGGCTGCCTACCAACACAAAGCTCAGCCACCAAAGGAAGACAATGCCCACCCCTAGGGATCCCCACTTGGCCCAATGCAGGGGGCCGGCCCGCTCCGGCAGGGGGATCTTCATACCCAGTTGGGCGGCCCGTTGACGGGTGGACAGGGATCCCGCTCCAGGAGACGGCTCCTCTGGGGGAGCAGAACGCGGTTCGACAGGTTTGGCGGACGGAGCAGCCAGGGACTCTGTTGCAGTGGGCAGGCGAAGCAAGATCTTCTTGGCCCAGCCTTGCGCCTGGGGGTTGGGGTGTTGCAGCAGCTCTAGGCAGAGGGACCGTGCCTTCTCCGTCTGGCCCAACTGGTGGTAGGCCCGCACCAGGTTCATTTGGGCTTCCAGGGCTTCGCCGTCAGATGAGTCTGCCGGGATCCCTAATGCTTTGTCCTGCTGACGGGATTGGGCCAGGTAGCCTTCAAAAAGTTGGATGGCCTCTTGAAGGCGGCCCTGCCGCAGGGCTTCCTTGCCCGCCTGGACGGCATCGGGGATCATCGGCTTGCTCCTTGCCTGGTAGGGTCTGCTTCTGGAGATCGGTTGGATCCATCTGCTCCCCCAGCTTACTCAGGGATCCAACCCCGAGAGACTGGATCCCCCCTAAAGGGGGTAGCAGAGCAAGCGCCGCCGCAAGCGATCCAGAGCCGTCTGGGCGCTCCACCAACGCACCCCCTCTCTGCCGCGCAGGCTGCCAAACCGGTACTCGTGTACTTCCACCTTCCCTTGCGGATCCGCCAAACCCAGATACACAAGACCGACTGGCTTGGTGGCGGTGCCTCCCTCTGGCCCGGCAATGCCGGTGATGCTCAAGGCCCAGTTGGAGCCCAGGACTTGCTTGGCCCCCAGCGCCATTTGGGCGGCCACCGCCTCGCTCACGGCCCCGTGCTGTCGCAGGGTTTCCGGATTCACCTGTAAAAGCTGCTCCTTGATGCGGTTGTCGTAGGCCACGATCCCCCCCACAAAATAGCGGGAGCTGCCCGGGATCCCGGTCACCAACTGCCCCAGCAGCCCGCCGGTGCAGGATTCTGCCACCGCCAGAGTTTGACCCCGTTGCAGCAACAGCTCCCCCACCACACCGGCCAAGGTGGCGTCATCGCTGCCGAAGTAGTCTTCTCCAGAAATCTGTAAAATCTGCTCCACCACCGGGGCGATCAAGGCTTGGGCCTCTTCACGACTGGGAGCACGTCCGGTAACCCGCAGGCGTACCTCCCCCTGGCTGGCGTAGGGAGCCACCGTAGGGTTTTCCCCCGCCAACAGGGATCCCAGCCGTTCGGCCAGCGTCGATTCGGGAATGCCCCAATAGCGCAGTACCCGGCTGTAGAACACCTCTTTTCCCCAGCCGATGGAGCGCAGATAAGGCACGGCGGTCTCCCGCCACATGTGTTGCATCTCCCGCGGCACCCCAGGGAAGGTGAGAATGTGCAGGTCGGGCCGGGGCTGCCAGATGAGGCCACAGGCGCTGCCAAGCGGGTTGGGCAACACCCTCGCTCCCCGGGGCAGAAAAGCCTGCTTGCGATTGCTCGGCGAGGGCACAAGGCCCCGCTGCCCGTACTTTTGCAGGATCTCTTCCCACACTTGGGGGTGCTCCACCATCTCCGCCCCAAAAAAGGAAGCCAGCGCCTCATGGGTGAGATCGTCCGGCGTCGGCCCCAAACCCCCGGTGATCAGAATCAAGCTGGAACGACCACAGGCCACCTCCAGCGCGTGGTGAATGCGGGCCTCGTTATCCCCCACCACCGTTTGGTAATAGTGGGGGATCCCCAGTTGCGCCAACTCGGCTGCCAAGTACTGGGCATTGGTATTGGTGATCTCTCCCAAAAGCAATTCTGTGCCGATGCAGAGGATCTCAGCCCCTTGGGGAATAGCAGTTTGCGGTGGGATCATGCTTGGCCTCGAGCTCAGCTCAGCCGCAAGAGAAGTATACAAGCAGGGAGGTCTCGGCCTCCCTGCGCGCCCCCAGATTTTGGGCTTGCAGTTGGCCATTCCAAATGGCGGTGAGACAACCGGCAAGTTTCCATCTCCGGCGCCGGCAAAAAGATTGGGGGACGAGATGTATCCGACAGCACAACAGCGACAGACGCTGCAGCAGTGGTTGGGAACAGCTCGGTTTGTTTATAACCGCACCCTAGATTTTCTGAAGTCTTTAGAAGGCGAGCGTCCACCTGGATGCAAGTAGCTACTCACCACATCTTGCCTTCTCTACCAGATTGGGCGAAGGCAGTCCCGTACCAAACCAGAAAGTGGCAGTCATTGTTTGCGTTGGCCCATTCAAGACTTGAGGGATGAGCGCCAAGGCGGCCAGGTTCTGGGTGGACAACTTTGACATTTATTCTTTGACATTTTCTTTGACATTATTTGACATTGTTTATTGTCTTGGTTTATTGTCTTGCTGCTCAAGTTTCAGACCTCCAAGATAGCGGTCAGAAAGCAGCGCCAGCTACATGCCAAGACGGTGCGCTTGCTACTGGTGGGCGCGTAGTGCGTTCCAGGAACGGCCAGAGGCTGTGGCTGAGCAGTACGGGAAACAAGCATTGACATCCTCCCCGGCCTTTAGGCCGGAGATTCCTACCACGCTGCGCATGGATGGCTCCTTGCGCAGTCGTCTCGGCGGGTTCCTGCTTCCG
>NZ_JANSHW010000457.1:0-1084 GCF_047461815.1 Synechococcus sp. R6-10 | reverse complement strand
GGGGGGAGTTACGGCTACCGGGGGAGAGCCTTTAATGCAACCCACCTTTGTAGCTGAGATCTTCCGTCGCTGTCATGAGTTGGGCTTGCACACGGCTTTGGATACTTCTGGCTATGGGCAACTGGAAGCAGCCAAGCCTGTGTTGGAGCATACAGATTTGGTGTTGCTGGATATCAAGTCTTATCTGCCGGAGCTGTATCGAAAGGTCACCGGCGTTTCGCTAGAACCCACTCTTAATCTGGCCCGCTATTTAGACCAGATCCACAAGCCTACCTGGATTCGTTTTGTGCTGGTTCCCGGCTTGACGGATCCCGAGGAAAACATTAAGGGTCTGGCCGAGTTTGTGGCCACCTTATCCAACGTGGAGCGAGTGGAAGTTTTGCCCTTTCACAAGATGGGGGAATACAAATGGCAGCAATTGGGATTGCCTTACACCCTTGCCGATGTCGATCCACCCACACCCGAACAGGTGAATCACGCCTTACAAATCTTTCGGGATCAAGGACTGGTGGCTATTTGACAATTCTGCAGTTGCGGCTTGGGTCAGCATAGCCAGGTCACGCTTAGATCCGAAGTGATTCACAGTTAATCTCTGCACCGTCTCCAGATTGGCCCTGAGCTGACTGGAATCCAAGTTGATCCCCAGGCTAACTTTACGGACTCTATGTGAACTGAAGAATACCCCAAGAGGAGGGATCCCCAATGGAAGTTTGCGTCACCTACCGCGATGGTGTTCAGTTCCAAGCGGAAAGCCGAGGGCACCGCATTCTCAGCGACCAGCCTTTGGACAATCACGGTCGAGATCAGGGAATGACGCCGCCGGAATGGTTTCTGGCTTCTCTGGGCGCCTGTGTTGGTTTTTATGCCGTCAAATATCTGGAAGCTCGGCAGTTGGATCCCAGTGGACTAGAGGTGGTGGTCACGGCGGAGAAAGTTGAGCATCCGGCTCGCCTAGACAACATTCACATTCGTGTAAAAACTGGGATCCCGCTGGACGGAAGGCATCAAAAGGGGCTGGAAAAAGCAGTTGATGCCTGCATCATTCACAATACGCTCACCCATCCCCCCACCCTGACCACCGAAA
>NZ_JANSHW010000456.1:0-1098 GCF_047461815.1 Synechococcus sp. R6-10 | reverse complement strand
CCGGCACGATCCGCTCGGCAGCTGCCGTTGGGGTATGGGCGGCGTAGTCGGCAGCGTAGTCAGCCAGGGTTTCATCCCGCTGGTGGCCAATCCCGGTGACCACCGGGATCCGACATTCGGCAATGGCTCGCACCACCCGCTCATCGTTAAAACAGGCCAAATCTTCGCTGGCTCCACCGCCCCGCGCCAAAAGAAGCACTTCCGCCCGCCCATCCTGTTCCACCCGGCGAATGGCCCGCACAATTGATTCCGGGGCCGCCTCCCCTTGCACTTGAGCTGGGGAGAACAGCACCCGTAGCCCGGGGTAGCGCTGGTTGAGGGTGCGCCGAATATCTCCCCAGCCGGCAGCGTGGGGGGAACTGACGACGGCAATGCACTGGGGATGAACAGGCAGAGGTCGTTGGTTATCGAACAAGCCCTCAGCACTGAGGCGGGCCTTGAGCTGTTGAAATCGCAACGCCAACAGCCCTTCCCCGGCAGGCAGCAATTGCCAGATGACGAGGCGATAATGGCTGCCGCCGCTATAGATGCCAAGTTGCCCAAGGGCAAGCACCTGTTGCCCCACTTCCGGCCAGAAGCTGAGCCTGGAAGTTTGGCCCTGCCAGACCACCCCCTTGAGAACGTCACCGGTTTCCGGATCGGTCAGGGTCAAGAACAGGTGGCCATTGCGGTTGCGCTGGCAACTGGAGACTTCCCCGCTCACCCACAGCCTGACCAAGTAGGGATCCCCGGCCAGCAGCGATTTCAAATAACGGGACACTCCCCCCACCGAGAGCAGGGGAGCTTCATCCGTGAGCAAAAACTCCATCCCACTGCTGCGGGCGGCTAAAGTCACTTGTAAACTACCCGACCCTGACTACTTCGCAGTACAGGGCGGGCTTTCGGTAGCCCTGCAGTTGGCAAGCCAACCACGGACCTCTAGGCTGGTTTACGGCAGCCCCAAGTTTAGCAATCATGTTGGCTCCATTCCAGTCCGCATCCCCTTCCCATCCACAGTGCCCACACTTAAACTGCTTCCCATTGCGGTAGGATTGCGCAGGGTCGGGATGGATATGCAAACACCGGTGGCAGGTCTGCGACGTGTAGGCAGGCGGAACC
>NZ_JANSHW010000455.1:0-1737 GCF_047461815.1 Synechococcus sp. R6-10 | reverse complement strand
TGCCCCCTTGCTCGGCCAAGAGAAGATGGTGATCGATGGGGTAGAGGTTCTCACTCGGCCCAACCTCGGCCTCTACACTCAGCCCCTCTCGTTTATCGGCCTGCCGGTGCTTTCAGTGCCGTTGCGCGAGAGCGGATCCCTGCCCTTTGGCGTACAACTGGTGGCCGCCCCCTATCAAGAAGCCAAACTGCTGCGGGCAGCCGCCTATTTGGAGAAGCTAGGGATCCCCAATGCGCAGCCGGTTTGAGCCATGAAGAGCCCTACTTTTGCAGCACATCTAGCGCTAGAGCTCGTGGGCATCTTCTCATGAACACTAAATATGTAGATGAACCGGTTGTGTGGTCAAGACAAGATTTCAATTGCTTTTGAGGAGCCGCTTTAGTCTCTGTGTAGCCTGTGGGTAACGTCTGAAGCTGTATTGGGGCAGACTCTTTGGCCTTGGCTCGCAAGAGAGATTGGGGCACCGGATATTAAAGTAAAATTAAGCCCCCAGTTGTTGTATCAAATGCCTCCTTCTCCAGGCTTGGCCAATAGAATGAACAGCATAAAATAGACACGGCACCCCCACCTGGACTCTATAACCCTATGGATCATCCTGATTCTGTGGCTCGGCGCTACATGAAACTGTGCGAGGCCTATCTCTCTCTCAACGAAGCCTTCGACAAATTGGATCAGTCCCACAGCCACCTACAGCGCCACTTCAAACGACTCCTTGGCTATTTCAGTGCTGCCCAACAAGCTCTGGTTCAACTGCCGCTCTTGCAACAGCGGATTGAGCAGAGCGACCGCTGGATGAACTCCTTACGAGAAGAACTGCAAGCCAAAGAGGCCCGGCTTGGCGAGCTAATCGCTAACTACGACCAAGTCTGCGGCGAGCTGGACTCTACCAAAGCAGAACTGTTGAGCGCTCAAGCGCTGATTGAGAAACTGGAAGCCGAAAATGCTCAGGTTTTGGAACGCTTGAGTCGGCTCACCAACATGGAAGAGGAAATGGCAAACTTGGCGGAACAGCTGGCCCAAGCGAACGAAGCTTGTCAGCAGATGGAGGCTCGAAATCGCGAGCTGGAGCGAGCTTTGGGAGACCGGGATCAGCACATTTACAGCCTGCAAGAGCGATTGGCACAATTGGAGCAAGAGATGGCCTTCCTGAAAGCTCAGCGGGATGAGGCCCAGCAAGCTGCACAACTGGCTATGTCTCGCGCGGAGCAGGCGGAAGTCGGGCTGAAGGCGCAAACCGAACAAGTTCAGACTTTACGAAATAAGCTCCATCAAGCCGAACAGCAACTGGCCATGGTAACCCTGAACGAGCTGGAGCTCCTGCTCGGCCATGACTCGATGAACCTCTTGCAAGAAGCGGAGCAGGCTGCGGAAGTAGATGCCCAGGTGCTGGCAACCGTACCGACCTCTCTGGCCGAGGCGGAACACATTCTGCTGGAGATCGACCAGTTCATTCAGTTCATTTTGGCCTACTCGGAGCCCATGAAGTCGCAGGCTGCGTGACATACTCCCGACGCTGTAGCTAGCTTCCCGCAGGGTTGCTACGCACACAGCGCGGGCTTCTCAGCTAGAAATCGCAGGAGCCCCGCACTGTACCCGTAGGGTCAGTGCCGTGAGGAATGCGCTTTGATGAAGTACAATGGACTTATGAGCCAAGTCCTGACCGTCTCCTGTAAGCTCAAGGCGTTCCCGTCACAAGCCGCCAAATTGGACGCGACGATGGATGTCTTTGTGCAGGCA
>NZ_JANSHW010000454.1:0-2501 GCF_047461815.1 Synechococcus sp. R6-10 | reverse complement strand
GTGTAGATGTCGGCAAACTCCTGGCCAATGTAGCCACTGCCGATAATCGCTAGGCGCTCCGGGATCCACTCCAGCCGCACCGCCTCGTCGCTGGTGAACACCGTCCGGCCATCCACCTCGATGCCAGGGGGCACAAAGGGGCGGGAGCCCGTAGCAAGAATAACATCCTGTGCCGTGTAGGTATAGGATCCCTTCTCTTCCTGGACTTCCACCTGCTGGGGTGCCACCAACTTGCCCCGCCCTCTCAGGATTGTTACCCCCAGCTTCTCCAGGGAGCGGGTCATGTCGGCGCGGATTTTCTCCACCACTTGGGCGGCATGGGCGGCAATCGCTCCCCGGTCAGCCTGGACGGATCCCACTTGGATGCCCAGCCCAGAGCTATGTTGCAGTTCCCGCAGGCGTCCGGAGGCGGCCAAGAGAGCCTTGGAGGGGATGCAGCCGCGGTTGATGCAGGTGCCGCCCATTTCTGCACCTTCGACGATGGCGGTTTTCAGGCCGGATTCGACAGCATGCAAAGCAGCGCCGTGACCGCCGACGCCGGCACCGATGATGATTACGTCAAAATCGAAGCTCATGGCGAGATTGGATAACCAGTGCCTCATTTTCTCACCTTGTTGGCCTTCCCAGAAACCTGGCTAGGGGCACCCAAGCCATGCAGTAGCATAGAGTCGCTTGTAGGCGGGTGGGGGTACACATGACACTCCAAGCTTTGATCTTCGATGTGGACGGCACGCTGGCGGACACGGAGCGGGATGGTCATCGCGTGGCCTTTAACGCTGCCTTTGCCGAGGCAGGGCTGGACTGGCACTGGTCGGTGGAGCTCTACGGCCAACTCCTGGCCATTACGGGGGGCAAAGAGCGCATTCGCCATTTCGTTGCAACCTGCCAGCCGCCGCTACCCCCTGGTGAAGATTTAAATGCCCTCATTGCCCGGCTGCACCAGGCCAAAACCCGCCACTACACTGCCCTATTGGCCCAAGGGGGGATCCCACTCCGCCCAGGGGTGAAGCGCCTCCTGCAGGAGGCCAGAGCTGCTGGGATCCGCTTGGCCATTGCCACCACCACCACGCCGGAAAATGTAACAGCCCTTTTGGAGCACGCGCTGCCGGAGAGCCTAAGCTGGTTTGAAGTGATCGCTGCCGGCGATATTGTCCCCGCCAAAAAGCCCGCCCCCGACATCTACTTCTACACCCTGGAACAGATGGGGCTGCCCCCCCAGGCCTGCCTGGCCTTTGAAGACTCGGAGAATGGGCTGCGCTCGGCCCAGCAGGCCGGTATTCCCACTGTGGTGACAGTAAACGACTATACCCGGGATCAGGATTTTTCCGGGGCAGCTTTGGTGTTGGATCACCTAGGGGATCCTGAGAATCCCTTTCGGGTGTTGGCGGGAACGGTGGGATCCCACCGCTACTTCACCCTGGAGTTGGCCCGACAGATCCATGCTCAAGTTGCCCGGTCTGGAGTGGGAAGCTCATGATGGCGTCAGATCTCCAAGACCTGCGGCAGCGCCTAGAGGCTCATCTGCAGCAAGTGGCCCAGCCCCGCGATCCCGACTGGTCGCCCCTGGGCCATCAGCAGGTGGAGCGCTACATCCAAGAGCAGCTCTCTGGCTGGGGATCCCTGGAGTCCTTCCCCTTTGAGGCCGGTGGCCGCCTGCACCGCAACTGGATCTTGAAATTGCCGGGATCCCGTTCTGGCCGCCAACCCATCCTCATCGGAGCCCACTTTGACGCTGCCCCGGCAACCCCTGGAGCAGACGACAACGCCAGCGGCATAGCGGTGTTGCTGGAATTGGCCCGCCATTTTGCCGCCAACCCTGCCCCTTCCCCCCTGTGGCTGGTGGCTTTTGACCTGGAGGAGCGGGGGATGGTGGGCAGTGGGGCTTACGCCCAGTTTCTTCAACGTCAGAGGCAATCCCTACGGCTGATGCTGTCTTTGGAAATGCTGGGCTACCGGGATCCCACCCCCGGATCCCAACGCTACCCCGCTGGCCTTGAGAAGCTCTACCCCAACCGGGGAGATTACATCGGTCTCATCGGCAACTGGCCCACCTGGGGGGATCTGCTCAAGCTGCAGCGTGATTTTCAAAAAGTGGGGATCCCTTGTTGCTGGCTGCTGGCCGGGCAGCGGGGCCTAATCCTGCCTGCCACTCGCCTGAGCGACCACTCCCCCTTTTGGGATGCGGGCTACGCCGCCGTTATGGTTACCGACACCGCCTTCTTGCGCAACCCTCACTACCACAAGCCAAGCGACACCCTCGAAACCCTAGATCAAGACTTCCTGACGGGGGTCTGCCAGGGCTTGATGGCCGGGATCCGCTCGCTGTAGCTCTTCCAAACACCACAGTCGTTCAACAACAAGTAGCGTGCGTTAAGTCCTAACTCCCCTCTCTCTGGAAGGAGGCTGGGGGTAAGGGTAGAGTTGGCATCCTCAGCTAGAAATCGCAGGAGCCCCGCACTGTACCCGTAGGGTCAGTGTCGGGAGGAATGCGGAAGTTATGA
>NZ_JANSHW010000453.1:0-667 GCF_047461815.1 Synechococcus sp. R6-10 | reverse complement strand
TGCCAGCACCGAGCGATCTGCTGCCCACCCCTGCACCGCCCCTTTCAGGAGCAGTTCCGCCCCTTCTCGGTAGGAATCGACAGGCACCAACTCCACCCCTGGCAGGTATCGATTCAGCAGGGGAATGGCGCTGGAACCGCGCAAGACTGCAACGCGACCGCCCCGCAAGTCCGACCAGCTTTCCCAGTTGTGGGAACGAGCCACAACCAAGCTGGGGCCATCCTGATAGTAAGCAGAAGTGAACTCCACCTGGCGCGCCCGATCCGGGGTAATGCCGATCTGAGCAATGGCCAAATCCACCTGGCCGTCAGCCAGCACCTGCAGCCGCTCTACATTCGAGACCGGCACCAACTCCACAGCCTCTGCCGAGCCCAACAGGCGGGATCCCAGCTCTCGAGCCAGGTCGATCTCAAACCCCTGCAGCTCCCCTTGGGGAGTGCGAAACCCCAGCGGCCTCAGGTTGTCTTTTACGGCAACGCGCAGCCGTCCAGAATCCACAATCTCCGGCCAAGGACGAGCCACAGTAGGGATCCCTCTCCCCAGGCAGGCGAGGGCCAGAATGGCTGCCAGGAAGGACTTCTGGATAGCCGTCGGAACCTGATACATTCACGCTGAACTCTCCTGAACATGGTTCAGGAAAGAAGCGATCGCATCCTGCCTATCTCTG
>NZ_JANSHW010000452.1:0-4690 GCF_047461815.1 Synechococcus sp. R6-10 | reverse complement strand
GGGAAAATCCCGGGTCGGGTCTGGTCTATGTGCGCACCCGACGGGATGGGGAAGAGCTGGCCGAGTGGCTGGGCCGACAGAACCTAAAAACCGCCACCTACCATGGGGGACTGGAAGCGGGATCCCGCCGTCGGCTGGAACGGGCCTGGCTGCAGGGGGAACTGCGCTTTCTGGTCTGCACCAACGCCTTTGGCATGGGCATCAACAAGCCGGACGTGCGTTGGGTACTGCATTTTCATCCCCCGCCCACCTTGATGGATTATTTGCAAGAGGTGGGACGAGGCGGTCGGGATGGTGGCCCTTGTCGGGCCCTGATGCTGGTCTCGGAGCCGACGGGCCTGCTGGATCCCAGCGATCGCCAGCGCCAGGCCTATTTTTATTCCCAGCAGGAGCGCCTTCAGGCCCGAGCACGCCACCTGCTGCAAACCTTGCCTCAGCAGGGATCCTACGCCGACCTGCCGCCTGGAGAGGTACGGGTGGCCCTGGGTCTATTGCAGGAGATGGGCTGCCTGCACTGGCCGGATCCCTTTCACTTTCAGGTGTTGCACCGCCGTTGGCAGCCTTTAAGACGAGAGGATCCCTGGCAAGGGATGGAAGCCCTCATCCACGCCCGCGGCTGTCGGTGGCAGGCGATCTTGCCCTATTTTGGCTACCCTGGGGAGCAGCCCGGCCTGCCCTGTGGCACCTGTGACCGTTGTCGGCTTTCTCGTTAGCCCTCAACAGCCCGCTGCGAGCCGCAACCGGCAGGAGTGGCTATCATGATCTGCGTTTCTGCAAAGGGAGCAGTTCCCCTTGCTGACGAACTTTCGGCTGTGCCTATGAGTGTTTCCGGATCTCCGCTCGAGGAACTTGACCGACCCTTGTCCCTAGCCCGGCAGGTGGCGCAACTGTTGGTGGTGCCGGTCTCGGCCCGTCTGGGATCCCAGTCTCCTCCCCGAGAGATCCTCAAACGGCTTATCCAGGAGGTGGGGATCGGGGGCATCTGGCTCACGGATGGCCACGTGGCCGAGGCCCTGCTGCTGATCGAGGAGGCCCAGTCTTGGGCGGCTCTGCCCCTTTTGGTGGCAGCCGAGGTCGGGCGGGGGCTGGCCCTGCAGGGGGCGACCCCTTTTCCCCATCCTCTAGGGTTGAGCCGCCTGGGGGCGGAAGCCGAGCGCTGGGCCGAGCAGTGGGGGCGGATCACGGCGCGGGAGGCGGCGGCCATCGGCATCAATTGGTTGCTCAGCCCGGTGGCAGAGCCACTGGGGGAAGGGGCGCTGGCGGAGGATCCCCTGTCTGCTTTGCAACTGGCGCGAGCTTTTGTGCGCGGATGTGAGCAAGCCACCCCGGGCAGCACAGGCGGGATCCTAACCACAGCCAGCTCTTTTCCGGGCAAAGGCTGGAGGGATCCGGTTCAGGCCGGACTGAAGCCATCCCCAAAGACAACAGACACCCCCTGGTGCCCCCGATTAACCCTGACCCTAGCCCAGCTCCAAGAGGGACCTTGGCTGCCTTTTCGAGGTTTGGTGGAGCAGGTGGGGGCGATCTTGGTTTCCCACGTGGTGCTGCCGGAGTGGGATGAGCGCTGGCCTATCACCCTGCTGCCGGGGCGGCTGACCCAACTGCTGCGCCAGGAATGGGGGTTTGGTGGGCTTATCGTCGTGGATAGCCTCGATCAAGGCTTTCTGGCAGAGCTGGCCGTTCGCGTTAGCGGGACGGAGTCCTTTCCCAACTCATTGGCCGTGCGGGCTTTCCAGGCCGGTGCCGACCTAATTTTGGCCCCCCCCGATCCAACGGCATCCTTGGCAGCCGTTTTGGAAGCGGTGCAACAGGGATCCCTCAGCACAGACCAGCTTGCCCAGTCGGTGACGCGGGTGCTGCGGGCCAAACAGCGACTCCTACCCGCCGCCTCAGCTCTCCTCAAACAGGTGTGGCCGGCCCTGGCAGAAACCGACTTCAGCGCCCTTGGCGGATGGATGGGAGCCAAGGATCCCACAGATCCGGCCCTCAACCGTGGCTCTCCAGCCGAGCAACTGAAGCCTTTGCTGCTGGGGGATCCCATCTCCAAGGACAAGGACTCCGTTCCGCGGACGCGAACGGCGTTGGGAAAGTTGTTCAACAGGCGCTCCCACCTGACCTCTGCTCTGCACAGAGCCGCACAGCTGGGATCCCTCTTGGCCGAGAAGGATATCGCCCCCTGTCAAGCGGCTATGGCCCGCGGTGGCGTGGAAGGAGGCCGGCCCCTCGGCCCGCCCGCAGAGCCCGGATGGTTGAACTGGATCTGGCAGGATCCCCCCTTGGGTGCTGCCGATGTGCAGTTGCAATCTCCCGCCCTCCATGTTCCGGCTGCCTTAGGCATGCTTCCTGTGCTCAGCGATGCCCTTACCCCCCTGCCTTGGTTGGAAGCCGCTCTAGACAACGCCCCAGGGTTGATTTTCCAAGGTTTCCTTGGGGATCCCTTGCCCAACTATGTGCTGGATTGGCTGCAACAGCATCGGGAGCGGGTGGCAGCCGTCGTCATTTATGGTAATTTATCTCTCTACCGTCGCCTGCGGGCGCACTTTCCATGGGCCAATGCCATCCACAGCCTCAACCGGGATCCCTGGGCTCAAGCGGAGGTGATGGAGCGGCTCTTTCCCAACCGTTCCCCCTCAGAGGGATCAAAGTCTCACGTGGCCCAGCCAACCATTAAGAAAAAGTAAATACCTTTACAGATTATTGGCAGGGAAAGGCTCCTGAGTTATCGTGTTGGTTGAAATGTAAAAGATTGAAACGGTTTCTCTCAGCGTTGTCTGTGTCTCCCTCCCTCTCAGAGACCACTCAATCCCGCAGCAGCCAGTCATCAACTGGCAGTTGCGTCGGCTTTGAGCAAAAGCGACTTCAGCCTTCATCCCAACAGCGTTTACAACCCTTCCTCAAATCCTTGCAGCGATTCTTTACAAGTGTCTGGGCTCAGAAAACTCGGCTGGGTCTTGCCCTCCTCGGCCTAGGGCTGGCGATATTGACCTGGGCTTGGCTGGGTGCCGGGGCTCGTCTGGATCCCTACACGGAAGCCGTCCTCAGCTTACAGGGGCAGGTTAGCCATGGTGCATCCTTGTTTGCCCTCAACTGTGCAGCCTGCCACGGAGAAGAAGCGGATGGGCGAGTGGGGCCCAGTCTGCGGGGGGTGAGCAGCCGCCGCTCGGATCGGTTTATTATTCAGCAGGTGACCGGTGGCAAAACGCCTCCCATGCCCCAGTTCCAGCCGGATCCTCAGGAGATGGCAGATCTGCTCAGCTACTTGAAAACCCTCTGAGGCCGTTTCATGGGCCTGGCCCAGCAGCTTGCTTGCTATGCTCTCTGGCTGGCCGCCGTATTTGCTTTTGCGGAATGGCTGCGCTCCCGGCAGGTGGACGGGGAATGGGTGCGCAAGGCCATTCACATTGGTGTGGGCAATATCATTTTGTTGGCTTGGGCTTTGCAAGTGCCTCGCTGGCTAGGGGTGGGATTCTCTCTGGTGTTTGCCGGCTTGGCGCTGCTCTCCTACCGGGTGGCCATCTTGCCCAGCTTGAATGGAGTCGGTCGCCGCAGCTTTGGCACCTGTTTCTACGCCGTCAGCATTGGCCTGCTGCTGTTTTGGTTTTGGCGTCCCCAGCGACAGGTCTTCGCGGTGATCGGCATATTGGTGATGACGTGGGCCGACGCCTTGGCAGGGTTGGTGGGCAAAACTTGGGGCCAACACCCCTACCAACTGGGATCCATTCAAAAAAGCTGGGAGGGATCCCTGACCATGTGGGCGGTGAGCAGCTTGGTGATCGCGGCTCTGCTGCTGGGGTACTTTGGCTTCTCCCCCCCTTTGCTGGCCATCAGCCTCTTGGTGGGGGGGATAACCATGGGGCTGGAGGTGTTCTCTTGGTGGGGGTTGGATAACCTGACCGTGCCCCTGGCCAGTGCCGGCCTCTGTTTTGTTCTGCTGCAGATCCTCAATTATTTGTAACGCTTGCTACGGAACGTTCCTCTCCGGTTCCCGGCGGTATAGCGTGGAAACAGCCCTTGCTTCTCTTCGCCATGGCTGCAAGTCCTGCGCTGGCCTCTTCTGCCCCTCCCTCTCCCGCCCACATCTGTCCCTTTGCCCAGGCCTGCAGCTACCTAGATTGGGCAGCTGGCGAGCTGAAGCTGGATCCCGGCTGGGTGGCGATCCTCAGCACCCCCCGCAAAGTGGTGACGGTGGCGATCCCCGTGCGGCTGGATAACGGACACATCCAAGTGCTGGCGGGCCATCGGGTGCAGCATTGCAACGTTCTCGGCCCCTACAAAGGGGGGATCCGCTACCATCCCGCGGTCACCCTTGAAGAGGTATCGGCCTTAGCGATGCTCATGACCTGGAAATGTGCCCTTATGGGCATTCCCTACGGTGGGGCCAAAGGGGAGATCCCTATCGATCCGAGGCGTTATTCGGTCTCGGAGCTGGAGCGCATTACCCGCCGTTATACCAGCGAGCTGATCAAGGATATCGGCCCTGCAGAGGATATCCCCGCTCCAGACATGGGAACTTCCGCCCGCGAGATGGCCTGGGTGATGGATACCTATTCCATGAATGTTGGGCATGCGGTGCCGGGAGTGGTGACGGGCAAACCTCTCTCGATTGGGGGATCCCGAGGGCGAGAACTGGCCACCGGACGGGGGGTGATGATCACGGTACGGGAAGCCTTGGCCCGACATGGTGGATCCC
>NZ_JANSHW010000451.1:0-1413 GCF_047461815.1 Synechococcus sp. R6-10 | reverse complement strand
AAGGGTCGGTTCAAACCGATCCCAAACAGGGCATCAATTAACAAATCGCAATCGGCCAGCTCTTCAAGACTCTCCACAAACTCTGCCCCCAGCGCCTTGAGATAGCGGGCGTGGTCTGCCGTCAGGGGTTTGAGATCCGGCTTGCCCAGCCACACCTTCACCGACTTTTGGGCCAGCCATAGCTCCCGCCCAACCACCAACCCATCGCCACCGTTGTGCCCTGTCCCACAGAGGATCCCAATGCGATGGGCTTGCGGAAAATCCTTCTGCAACTGAGCAACAACGGCCAGCCCCACCTTCTCCATCAGAGCGGCAACGGGCATGCCGGCAGAGAAGATCTGCTCCTCAATGCGCTGCATCTGTGCGGAACTGACCAGGCTGATGGCCGGATCGAACCGGCAACGAGAACCCATATCGCTACGCAACGCTGTTGCAACCGGCGGCATTGCTGGGGGGAGAGGGCTCATGGCTAAGTTGCGCTAATCGAGCTTAGCTCTATCACATTCCCATCCGGATCCCGGACGAACACTGCCGCTCGCCCGGAAGCGCTCGGTTGCACCTCATACCCTTCCTGCCGCAGGCGAGCCTTCACCGCTTCCAAGTCATCTACCCCCAGCGCCACATGGGGATTACGCCCCCACTTTGAGGATCCCGTTCCGCTTCGCTGCCGTGGATCCATCGGCTCCTCGGCCACGATTAAATGAATTTGGGAGGAACCTACTTGATACCAAGCGCCGGGAAAGTTAAACGCAAAGCGTTCCGCCTTGGGGAGCCCGAGCACTGTCCCGTAAAAATGTTCGGCTCTGGCCAGATCGCTCACCCAAAGGGCGGTGTGCAGGTGATGATAGGTTGGCTTTTGGGGGGCAGTCATTGTCTTGTTGGGAAATCTTGACCGTGGGGCTTTGCAAGGCCGACGCGAACATCAATATTTTCTCCGAACGGCAAGCCAAACCCGTAAGCTAAGGTGGAGCTAGCGCACCCGCGACAACCGTATCTTTGTTTTCGCACAGGGGTTGACCTATGGGATCCCGCACCAAGTTTTTTGGCACGGTCTTGGCCATGCTGGCCGTGAACAGCATCTACATGCAGTTGCAGCAGCTTTCCCTGAGGCTGGAGGAAAGGGATCCCGCCCCCTCTGAGCAGTCTTCTCCAGAGCCTCAAAGCAGCCAGGACTCCGTCCTGCTTCCGCGAGCGGAACGGCTGGATCCCTGGCACCGTGTTGCCCAAGTCTTGCAGGGTCTGTGGCCCGGCGATGCGAGCTTGAAAGGACTCCGTTCCGCCAACGCGAACGGGATCCTGTCGCCAGAGTCCACGTCCCCCCTGGAGCCTTGAGTGCCAAGCTGAGAGCATGACTCTAGTCAATAATAAGCTCAACTATACTGAAAATAATGTATAATATGTTCAGTACGGATT
>NZ_JANSHW010000450.1:0-4625 GCF_047461815.1 Synechococcus sp. R6-10 | reverse complement strand
ATCCCTGATGCTGTCCCAAAACAAGGATTCTGTCCCGCTGAGGCGAAGGATCCTCCATCTGCAGCCAAACCCCCTGAGCTGTGGGCGAAAACCCCCGACCGGCCAACTGAGCCAGATAAGTTTCCACCTGAGGTTGCAGGGATCCCTGCTCCGTCGCCTGAGAAGTGGGAGACAAACTCAGCAACAGAGTGGCCGCCGAGAGCAGCCCAACCCAGCTCGAAACCAGCCGCCTACCGGGCCAGCCCCACAGATGTCGTTCGCGATGGCGGCGCGGTTCCCCTGCCATAGGCATAGCGCGTTTCACGGGAAGCCCCCTCTGAACATCCCAACGGTGGAGGGGACGGATCCCTCAGCTCGTCAATTCCCAGCCACCCTCTTCCACAGGCTCTACATCGATGGTGCCGGGGGGTGTTTGCCGATAAAAACGTCCGTCTGCAACAAACAGCGGCTCTCCACAATTGGGGCAAAAGAAATGGCTGCCCTCAATGGCTTGCGATTCCGACCCACACACCGGGCAGCGATCCGTCGTGATCCAGCGGCGCGCCCACCAGCGAAAGGCCAGGAGCACCAACACCGGCAAGGACAGCAAAAGCAGCAACAGGGCCACCAATCCAGTGACCAGCCACCCCAGCCCGATACTGGTCAGCAAAGCTGCCAACGCCAGGGATCCCAGCCAGAACCCCCAGCCACCCAGAGAAATGGAATAGGTTTTGGGCTGCTCAAACCGCATTTTCGTTTTCCTTCCCCGATCACTACGCTTGCCAACGCTGTCAGGATGCCGCGGGCCTTTTCTTGAGTATGTTAGCCTAGGCGCGCCCGAACACCAGAAACAGTCCGCCACATGGCTCTGCTCTGTAGGCTAGCTCATCCCGGATGGATGAGGGATTGGGTTTCCCGCACCCTTCCCGAGGCTCTCCCGGCAGCCCATGCGCCTCAGTTGCGTCCCTGTTCTATTGAGCTTGTTCTATTGAGCCTGTCCATTGAGCCTGAACAATGTCTTCAGCAACCAGTCTTCAGCAACCAAGTCGGGTGGTGTCGTCATAAATGAAGTTATTATCAATTACAGAACTTATTGACTGTTACGGCGACGTTGCCCAACAGCGGAGGAGCGGCATCATGGTCTACACCGAAGAGGCGTTCAAGGCAGAGCTCAATGCCAAAGGCTGGCGAGCCACTCGGCAGCGGGAGATCATCCTGCAAACGTTTCAAAACTTGCCTGAGGGCACGCATCTGAGCGCGGAGGAGTTGCACAAAAAGTTGCGGGAAGAAGGCCACAACATTAGCCTTTCCACCATTTACCGCACCGTCAAGCTGATGTCCCGCATGGGCATTTTGCGAGAACTGGAACTGACCGAAGGGCACAAACATTACGAGATCAACCAGCCGGCCCCCCACCACCACCACCATCTGGTGTGCGTCAAGACCAACAAGGTGATCGAGTTCAAAAACAACGCCATTCTTAACATCACCCAGAAGGTGGCAGAAAAGTACGGTTTCAAAGTGTTGGATTGCCAGCTCACCATTATTGGTATCAGCCCAGAAGGGCAGCGCTCGATTTTGTAGCCAAAAATTCCCAAAGCTCAGGTTCTCATGCTTTCCCAGAAGGGGAACTGTACTGGGCTGGTAGGAGGATGGGGATCCCGTCAACGGGAGGAAATGCCAGAATAGCTCCCGTGAGGCCAATCGGCAGTCGGCAACCGAGGCAACAGTTGAATGGTTGATGAATAGTTGATCTTCTTCACCCCACTAGATCCGGGAGAGGGCCATGAACGAACAGGAAGTGGTGCAGTGGCTGGAGCAGGCGCTGGCCAATCCCCGCCTTAGGTTACAGGCCAAAGCCCAACCGCTCCAGGAGAGTCCCAAGGCTTATGCCCTCGTCATTATGATCAACCGCCCTGCCGGCCTTGCTCTCAACTATGAGGAGTTGACGGCCTGGTTCCAGAAGGCGATTCCCACTCGCTACCCCCAAGTCAAACGGTTGGCCCTCTACAGCCGCCCCATGGGCCAGCAGGCTGCCGACTGGAAAACTCAGGTGAGGCTGGATCCGGAGCCGGCGACAGACAAGGTGGATCCCGGTCGTGTTAGCAGTGCAGAGCACTTTACCGCTACGCGACCCTCTCGCGAACCCGTCAGTGGGACGGAGTCCCCGGAGAGTCCGGATCTAAGCCGCTACTGCTTTGTCAGCGATCGCCAGTTGCTTACCGCCGACCTTCCTCAGCCGCCTGGTTTGCTCCGCCAGGCGGTTTTGGGTTTTCACGGCCTCACTTCTGGGCAAAAGCAGGAGGTTCTGCCCCTCCTGCCCACCTTGTTTCGCAATCCCAGCGCCGTCTCGACGGTGATGTTATCGGTGGAAGCGGCCTTGTGGCTGGAGCCTCTGAAAAGCCTGAATCCTCACGAGCTGCGTCTACTGAGCGTTTGGCTGAGCCGCTATTGCTCCAACCCCAGCCGCACCCTAGCGGAATTGGATCCCGCCACCTCAGGTCTCAAAATTGGGCAAACCAAGCGCAGCTACCGCGCGCCTCAGGTGGGGGTCTCGCTGATTTTGGCCAGCTTTGCCGGCAACCTGACGGCGGCCTCAGGTGTGACCCTGAGCCTGCTGTTCGGTATGGTGTTTGTGCTTTTCCTGACCGTCTTGGGCAGCTTAGAGGGGGGATTCTCTCTGGGCTCTTTCATCTTCGCCATTCTGCTCACCCTCGCCTTCAATGCCCTGATCTTCTTTTTGTCCCCTTGGCTGATGGACTGGATCCAGCACAGCCTCTATGGCACCGAGTGGGCGAGCTTGGCGGAAATCGGGCGTCGCAGCCCAGAGAGTGCGGAGGTCATTGAACGGGTCTGCCGACAGTACAAGCTGAAGCAGCCGAAGCTGGGGCTGATCCGCGACCAAAACCCCACCGCCTTCACCTATGGCAGCCTGCCGGACACGGCCCGCATTGTTGTCAGCGAAGGATTGTTCACCTACTTGGAAGATGAAGAGGTGGCTACGGTCTATGCCCACGAGCTGGGGCATGTGATCCACTGGGATTTCGCCGTCATGACCCTGGCTTCCACGTTGGTGCAGATTCTCTACCTTCTTTACGTCTACATGCGGGATGCGCGCGACAACGGCAAAAGGGGCAGCCTCCGCTCCCTGGCCTTGGTCGCCTACTTTTTCTATGTGGCCGGCTCCTACTTGTTGCTGTATCTGTCGCGGGTGCGGGAGTACTTTGCCGACCACTTTGCTGCCGAAACCACCGGCAACCCCAATGGGCTCTCGCGGGCTTTGGTGAAAATTGCCTACGGCATTGTGCAAGAGGGAGAGCGGGAGCGGGATGAGGAAACCCGACAGCGCAGTGCTCGCCTACTGGAAGGAACGCGGGCTTTGGGGATCTACGATGCCAAGGCGGCTGTTACGGCGGGGACGGCCTACCGGGTTGCCTCGGATCCCGGCCAGGTGGGCAGGGTATTTTTGTGGGATCTGTTTAACCCTTGGGCCTGGTGGATGGAGCTGAACTCCACCCATCCCCTCACGGGCAAACGGGTACGGGCGCTGAGCACCTATGCGGAGCAACTGGATCTGCCGGTGGAGTTCGATATGGCCAGTGTGGTAGCCCAGGGCAAGCAGCTCAACCGGCAGCAGCTCTACGGGAACTTTCTGCTGGATATACTGCTGTTGAACGCCGAGTGGCTGGGGGCGATTGTGGGGGCGCTGCTCGGGATCCCGGCTTTGCGGATGGGCTTCTATGAAATGTTTGCCGGGCTGACCCTGATGGGGGTGGGCTTGGGCCTGCTGCTGAAGATGACGGTGATGTACCCCAGTCTGGAAAACCCGCCGGCGTTGACCGTGCTGAAGGCGATGAGCAATCCCTACGCCAGCCCTCTGCGTGGGCTGCCAATGCAGTTGGAAGGGCGGGTGATCGGGCGAGGGGATCCGGGCTATCGCTTTGGCTCCGATCTCAAGTTCCAGGATGAGACAGGGATGATCTTCCTGCGCTATGCTTCCCGCTTTGGGCCGCTGGGCAACTTCCTGTTCGGGGCGTACCAGGCAGGGGGGTTGATCGGCCAAGAGGGATCCGCGGTGGGGTGGTTCCGACGGGGGGTGGCCCCTTACCTGGATCTGGCCCGCTTCCAAACCCGCCATGGCCAACTACTCACCAGCTACCATCCCTTCTGGCAGGCTATGTGGGCTGTGCTGTTGTTAGTGGTTGCCCTGCTGGCAATGCTGCTGTTCTAGAGGATCCCGATCCTCAGTAGCCAAAAGCTTGCCTAGGCCATTTGAGATTGGCTACTTTTGCCCACCGTTGACGCGGGCGTAGTCGTCGCTGAAGCGGACGATATCATCTTCGCCCAGGTACTGGCCATTTTGCACCTCAATAATCACCAGAGGGATGACGCCGGGGTTTTCCAGACGATGCTTGGTGCAAGGGGGCACATAGGTGGATTGGTTGGCCGTAATGAGCTTTTCTTCGTCTCCGCAGGTGACCTTGGCGGTGCCGGCAACGACGATCCAGTGTTCGCTGCGATGGTAGTGCAACTGCAGGCTGAGGCGATGCTTGGGCAAAACCACGATCCGCTTGATTTTGTAGCCAGGGCCCTCTTCCAGCACTGTAAAGCTCCCCCAAGGCCGACTTTCAGCATTGCTCTCGATC
>NZ_JANSHW010000449.1:0-513 GCF_047461815.1 Synechococcus sp. R6-10 | reverse complement strand
TGTTTCAGGCCATCCCCCTGCTGCACGAGTACCTCAGCCGCAGCCTGAAAAAAGCTTTTCCCAGCGTCGAGCCACCGCCGGCAGGATTTTGCAACTTCGGCTCGTGGGTAGGCGGGGATCGGGATGGCAACCCTTCCGTCACCGCCGATGTTACCTGGCAAACGGCTCGCTATCAGCGCAACCTCATCCTGGGCAAGTACATCGAATCGGTGAAGGCTCTCACCAAAACCCTGAGCATTTCCCTGCACTGGGGGGATGTGGACAGCCAACTGCTGGATGCCCTTGAGCAGGATCACCGCCTCATGCCTGAGGTTTACGAATCGTTTTCGCTGCAATACCGCCAAGAGCCCTACCGCCTCAAGCTCAGCTACATTCAGCGGCGGCTGGAGTTAACGCGGGAGCGCAATCGCAACTTGGCCGACTCCGCTTGTTTGCCCACCCCTCCCCCCGTGGACAACGCCTATGCCAACGCGGAAGAATTCCTGGCCGACTTGCAGCTTATCCAGAAAAGCT
>NZ_JANSHW010000448.1:0-2164 GCF_047461815.1 Synechococcus sp. R6-10 | reverse complement strand
TTTTGTTCTCTGGTAGAGCAGAGCAGGCTCAGGGCTACTGAAAGCCCGCTCCGTACCGCTTAGCGGTCGGAGTCGGGTAGTTTACTTTGGCAGTTCGGCTCTCCCAGTCTGAGAGGTTTGATGGGGGCTGGAGAGGTTTTTATCGAGTTTCGAGAGATTGGAAGACTATGATGCTGGCCTCAAGCCCTACAGCGCTGCCAGTGGATGCCCGTCAACAGGTGAGCCAATTCATGCAGCGCCTACAAGATGACATCTGTGCCCGTCTGGAGGCCCTAGACGGAAAAGCCAAGTTTCGGGAAGACCGTTGGGAACGCCCTGGAGGAGGGGGCGGGCGCTCGCGGGTCATTCAGCAGGGAGACGTGTTTGAGCAGGGGGGAGTCAATTTTTCCGAGGTGTTCGGATCCCATCTGCCCCCTTCGATTCTGAAACAGCGTCCAGAAGCGGCAGGGCATCCTTTCTACGCCACAGGCACCTCTATGGTGTTGCATCCTCGCAACCCCTATGTGCCGACGGTACACCTGAACTATCGCTATTTCGAGGCGGGGCCGGTTTGGTGGTTTGGGGGCGGGATGGATCTCACCCCCTATTACCTGTTTGAGGAGGATGCGGCCCATTTTCACCGCACCCTCAAGGCAGCCTGTGACCGCTTGGATCCCGTCTACTACCCAGTTTTCAAGATCTGGTGCGATCGCTACTTTTTCCTACCTCATCGCGGCGAGGCGCGCGGCGTTGGCGGCATTTTCTTCGACTATCAGGATGAACGCCCTGGGCTGCTCTATCGGCCTGAAGGCCAGGCGGAAGGGGATCCCGAACAACTGGCTTCTGAGCCACCATCGTTACAGGTGCGGGTGGGATCCCGCAGTTGGGAACATCTTTTCCAGTTGGTGCAAACCTGTGGCGACGCCTTCTTGCCGGCCTATGTGCCGATTGTGGAGCGGCGGCAGGGGATGGAATGGGGGGAGAGAGAACGGCAATTCCAGCTCTATCGTCGCGGGCGCTACGTGGAGTTCAACTTGGTCTACGACCGCGGCACGATCTTTGGACTCCAGACCCAGGGCCGCACCGAGTCGATCTTGATGTCTTTGCCCCCCTTGGTGCGCTGGGAATATGGCTACGAGCCGCAACCGGACACGTGGGAAGCCAAGCTCCATCAGGTGCTTCGCCAGCCCCAGGATTGGGCGTAGGCCGGCCATACCCCGTCTCTGCTTCTGAGGATCCGTGGCGTGTTTTCTCCTTTCCCCCTCACCTACTGCGTTCAGCCCCCCCGACAGGGCGGCTTAGGACCCGCGCCTGCGTTGGTAATGCTGCACGGGATCGGCAGCCACGAGGGGGATTTGTTCCAGTTGGCCCCCTATCTGGATCCCCGGTTGGCGGTGATCAGCTTGAGAGCCCCTATTCCTTGGAGTGGAGGCGGGTTTGCCTGGTTTGAAATGGCCTGGACACCGGAAGGGCTGGTGGGGGATCCCCAGCAAGCGCGCAATAGCCTCAAGCTCCTGAGCCGCTTTCTGGAACAGGCGCTGCCCAATGGGATCCCGGGTATTGCCCTGGATCCCAGGCAGGTGTATTTGCTGGGGTTTAGCCAGGGGGCGATCATGAGCCTGTACTTGGCTCTGACCCAGCCGGAGAAGCTGGCGGGGGTGGTGGCAATGAGTGGGCGCCTATCTCCAGAGATCCTGGCCGAGGCGGTGGAGCCGGAGCGGATGAAACACCTGGCCATCCTGGTGGTTCATGGCACTGCTGATGCTGTTTTGCCGATTGCTTTTGGCCGTCAGATCCGGGATTATTTTGCCCCGCTGCCACTGAACTTTACCTATCGCGAGTACGAGATGGGCCATGAAGTTTCCCCGGAGAGCCTGCGGGATATTCAGGTGTGGTTGCAAAACCTGTTGGATAGGAGAGATTCGGAAGTGAAAACCTGAAGAAGTTTGACCCAATTGGGATGACCCTAATTCAGGTGTTGAGCAAGGCTGTGCAGCACTTAGCAAGCTCCTCAATGGCACAGCTCCGGTTCTCGCCATCTTCAGGGTTTCGAGGGGCAAGTGATAGGGATCCCTGCCCCATTCAGTTTTCCGGCTCTCCTTCGGGTTCGGATGTCAGCTAGAAATCGCAGGAGCCCCGCACTGTACCCGTAGGGTCAGTGTCGGGAGGAATGCGGAAGTTACGA
>NZ_JANSHW010000447.1:0-2955 GCF_047461815.1 Synechococcus sp. R6-10 | reverse complement strand
GTGATCAGCCTCTGCGTGGGGATTGCCCTGTTGACGGAGCGGCTGGGCATTTCCAGCGAGATTGGGGCTTTCATTGCCGGTCTGATGATCTCGGAGGTGGAGTACGCCGACCAAACCCTGGACTATGTAGAGCCTTTGCGAGATGTGTTTGCTGCTCTCTTTTTTGCGGCCATCGGCATGCTCATCGATCCCAGCTTTATCCTCGGCCATCTGTTGCTGATCCTGGGGCTGGTGGGTCTGGTGATGGTGGGCAAGTTTTGCATCGTGGCTCCCTTGGCGCGGCTGTTTGGCTACGCTCTGCCGGCAGCGGTGGTGGTGGGGCTGGGCCTATCGCAAATCGGCGAATTCTCCTTTGTGCTGGCCAGCGAGGGGCAGGCTTTGGGATTGGTGTCGCGGCAGATCTATTTGTTGATTGTCAGCACCACAGCCGTTACCCTTCTGCTCACTCCCTTTCTGCTGAGGGGCGCTCCTCGACTGTTTTCCGGGCTACACGGGATCCCCTTCTTGGCCCGCTGGTTGGAATCGGGCGAGCGGCCCCGCGCTTTGGCCCCCGATGCTCCTCAACAGGGGCACGTGGTGGTGTGCGGCTATGGGCAGGTGGGGCAAGACATTGTGCGCATTCTGGAAGCCCGTCGTCACCCCCTCTTGGTCATTGATCAATCAGAACGGGTGATCCAACACCTGCGTTCCCGTGGGATCCCTTACCTCTACGGAAATGCGGCCAGCCCGTTGGTGCTGGAGAAAGCTTGCCTGCCCCAGGCCCGCGCCCTGGTTATTGCTCTGCCGGATCGCATGAGCATCCGCCTCTGCCTGAAACGAGCTCTGGAGTTGGCGCCGCAATTGGATGTGGTGGTGCGAGCTACCGACAAGGAAGACATCGAACAGCTCTATCAGTTGGGGGCCAGAGAAGTCGTCCACCCCGAATTTGAGGCCAGCCTGGGGCTGTGCAGCCATGTGTTGCTGGAGTTGGGAGAACCCCCAGACATCATTCAGCAGGAGATCCTGGCCATTCGCAGCAGCCACTACCGCGATCTGCGCCCTCTCCACCCCAGTTGTCTGATCCCCGCGCCTGTCAGTTGGCTGACACCGCCGGCCCCACCTCCCTCTCCCCCCCTCCCCGCCAATGCCAACGGCAGCCACGACAGCCACCCACCTGAGTCTGTGCTGGCCTGGTGGGAACGCTGGCAGCGGCCTGTTCAACCCGAATGGGCAGGGATCCCTGGCTCTGCCGAGTAGAGATTTGCACCTCAATCTTCGTAGTATCCTGCAAACTGGAGGTGTGGCCACTGCAAGTTGCAAGCCTCGGGACAGTTCCCCCGCTGCCTTTGCGGATGGAGACGCTGGGAGGTTTTCCAGAGGCAACGGAAAGGGTCCTCGGCGTTGCTCGGCACTCTGGGGGGAGGGGTGCCCCATCTGTTTCTGGCCCAGCTTGCCATGCCGACCGTTAACTATCTGCGCATCAGCTTGATCGATCGCTGCAATTTCCGATGCCAGTACTGCATGCCTGACGAGGCGGAGTTGACGTGGCTGCAAGCCCCAGAGCGTTTAACGGATGAGGAAATCCTCACGTTGGTTCGAGAGGTGTTTTTGCCGTTGGGGATCGATTGCTTTCGCCTCACCGGCGGCGAACCCCTGCTCAGGCCGGGGCTGGAGCACCTCATCCGGGCTCTATGCAGCTTGCCTGGGGTGAGAGATGTGGCCCTTACCACCAACGGCTTCAACCTCAGCCAAAAAGCTCAACTCCTCTATGAAGCGGGGTTGCGCCGCATCAACATCAGCTTTGATTCCCTCAACCCCGAGACCTTTCGACTGATCACGGGGCGGGATCGCTGGCGGCAGGTCTGGGCCGGGATCCAAGTTGCCCACCAAGTGGGGTTTGATCCCCTCAAGTTGAATGTGGTGGTGATCCCTGGGCTCAACGAATCGGAAGTGGAAGATCTGGCTGCCCTTACTCTGGAGCGACAATGGCATGTGCGCTTCATCGAGTTTATGCCCATTGGCAATGCCGCCCTCTTTCAGCAGGCCGGCTGGGTGGAGTCTGAGGTGCTGCGACAGCGAATTCGCGCTCGCTTTGGCCTGGAACCTGGGTTTGTGGCCGGCAATGGGCCGGCGGATGTGTTTCGAATCCCGGGGGCAAAAGGCACCTTGGGCTTTATCAGCCAGATGTCGGAGTGCTTTTGTGATCGATGCAACCGCATGCGGCTATCCAGCGACGGTTGGCTGCGCCCTTGCCTGCTCAACGAATCCGGCCAAATCAACCTGCGGGATCCGCTGCGAGCTGGGATCCCTGCCGAAAGGCTAAGACAGCAGGTGCGGGAATTGCTGGACATCAAGCCGGATATCAACTTCAAAGGACGGGACACCGGCAGCCAGGGATCCTACCGGCGCACCATGTCTCAGATTGGCGGCTAGCGGGGATAAGGGATCCGCAAAAGCTGGTTGACCGGTGGGTGGGCCACCTGCAACTGTTTCCCATCCGGCCACTGGATCTGGATTTCCTTGACCCCTGTTTCGGATCCCAGGCCAAAGTGGGCCACCGGCTCCATCTGACAGAGGTAGCCGCTGCCGGCGTCGATGGCCTGGATCTGGGTACGGGTGGAGGTGAGCAGCCTTACCAACGCGCCGCGGGCCGGGGCTCCCTGGCGGGTGAGGGGCAGAACTCTCAGCCAGTTGTTGGCATTGGCCTGAGGGCGATAGAAGCTGAGAGGCTGGGCGCCAGACTCCCCATGGGCAATCAACAATTCTAGACGACCATCCCCATCCACATCGGCCACTGCTGCTCCTGTCCCCAATCCCTGCGGCTCGGCAGCATCTCCAATGTCAATGGCCTGCCAACGGCCGGAGCGCCAAGCAAACAGGCGGTTGGGCTCGCCGATGTTGTTGAAAAACAGCTCTGGGTAGCCGTCGTTGTCGAAGTCGGCAGCAATGACCGTGCGAATGCGAGAGGGCCTGGCC
>NZ_JANSHW010000446.1:0-1801 GCF_047461815.1 Synechococcus sp. R6-10 | reverse complement strand
CCATCCCAATGGGCCCGTTGCAGATAAATATCGGGATGCTCCGGCAGCAGAGCTTCGAAGAGGGCGCGGGCAAGACGGCTTTTGCCACTGTCGGGGGGGCCCACCACCATCACCGCCGCTGCCAATTCTGTTCGCGTCAGCGGGCCGTAGGCCTTGCCCGGCCTTCCCTGCACCCAGGGGATGACCTGGCCCACCCGCACTTCGGGGGTATGGCTGGAGACCACCACCGCGCCCAAGCGTGGGTCATAACAGGCCACCCAACGGGTGAAGTGGCACTCATGCACCAGCCAGCCATACAGCCAAATGGGGGCCCGCCCCGTCAGAACCACCCCCAGCTGGGCATTGATCCCGGCAGGCAGCTGAAGCTGAGCCAAATCCTCTGGAAAAACCAGGCGATCCGGTCGGGTCAGCTCAATTTCGATGACCTGAAAAGACAGTTCCGAAGAATGGGATCTTCGAGGGTCCAAGGACTCCGTCCCGCTGGCGCGAGCGGCCAGACAGCCGGAAAGCAAATGCAGTGCCACAGCAGCCATGGGCAGATTTGACGAGACAGGTTGACTTCAGTATGGAAGAGATTGGAAGTGGGGGATTCCAAATCGTGGCAGAGTGGTCAGGCTCTCGTTTGCGCCTTACTTCAAAAAAATCCCTGGCCTGAAGTGCCATCAACTGGTTGACCTAAGAACCGAGGGAACTGTCGGATGAGCGGATTTGAGCTGCCTTTGACGGTGGAAGTGTTGCGTTGGTTAGCGGGCGGTCAGTTGGCCGAGCGCCTGGAGCGGGCCGTGCGCCTGTGGGTACTGCTCCACTGCCTCTATGGCGAAAACCGCTGGCCAGACCTGCCGGAAACCTTTGGCTACACCCACATCCGGGATCGCTTGCTCTCGCCGTGGCATCCCAAGCAGGATCTGGCAAAAGGGATCCCTTCACCCTGTCCTGATGTTGACTGCATTTGCTGGAAACCCTTGAGGTTTTGGCTGAAGGATCCCAACCTATTGGCCGCCTTAAAAGCAGAAGTTCCGGATCTGGAAGCGCTGCTATCTGCTCAACCCTTTCACAAGACCCATCGCACACTGCGCAAAGAGCTGGATTACCTGGCTGCCCGGGGTTGGCTGCAACAAATTCAGGCCAACTCTAGGCGGAGAGATAATTTTCGCTGCCGTGCGCCGGGGGATCGTCCCCAACTGCCCGTATCTTCATCGGCTTTGACCTTATCGGGCCATCAACTGGAACAGATCTATCACATCCTCAGCGATGTGGCCTTTGTACATCCAGATGTGCAGGTTTTGCTGGATGAAATCTGGGAAAATCAAAGGACTCCGTCCCGCTGGCGCGATCAGCACTCCCAGCGGCGGCTGTTTGTGTGGTTTGAGTACATCCTCTCGGACGAACAGCAAGAACGGGTGGACGAATATCAAAACCAGCTGGAAGCCTTTTGGGCCAACCCAGAAGCGGGGGTGATCGGTTTTGACTACGCCACCCGCCAACATGGGATCCGACACGTTCTCACTTACCCAGTCTGTTTGTTCTATGCCCGCCGCGCCAAGTATTTGGCAGCCTTTGGCCAGCTTCCCACCCCCGAAGGATCCCTGGGCTGGCACAATTTTCGGCTGGATCGGATCCAGTCTAAGCGCCTGGCGGTGATTCCCTGGGACGCTCCTTCCATTCCGCCAGAGCTGGCAACCCGCAAACGGCAGAGGAAGCTGCCCAGCCCAGAGGAAGTCCAAGCAGCATGGGAAGAAGCCTGGGGATCCGATTTTTACCTGCCCAAGGCATTGTTGATCCTTCGATTTTCCCCGGAGTT
>NZ_JANSHW010000445.1:0-1718 GCF_047461815.1 Synechococcus sp. R6-10 | reverse complement strand
GCTTAACGGCGTTGGCGACTTTCTCGGGTGTGTTTTGGTTGACCCAGTTCAAGGCTTGGCCAAAAGCCTCCATCGTCGCGTCCAATTTGGCGGCTTGCGACTGGGATGCCTTGAGCTTACAGGAGACGGTCAGGACTTGGGTCATGGTTCTATTGTGACTTCCGCATTCCTCCCGGCACTGACCCTACGGGTGCAGTGCGGGGCTCCTGCGATTTCTAGCTGACTCTATAGAAAAGAAGATGGGAATTTCATGAATGCTAGAAAGGGATCCCCTGCTTGCTGCAGCTTCACAATACCTAAACCTCAAACAAAAAAAGACTGGCAGTGTGAGGTCTACCAGTCTGAGTCAGTTCCCTGTGAGTGAGCTGATGCCGTCGTTGCCAACGTCTTCAACCCGATTCCCAGTTTGTGTTGCTTTTTGCCATTTCGAAGTGATTCAGATCACTTGAAACTTGAGGAGCCCGCAGCTTTGGCGAGCACTCCTGTCCTGATTTCTTCGTACAGGGATCCCCCATCCCCACCTCTATGAACCCTGAGGCGACAAAGGGAGCATCTCAAAACAAAGGCAACTGCTCCTCTTCTGCTGAGGCAGGGCTTGAAGCTCCCGGCTCCTCCCAGTTGGGGGCCCAGTCTTGTAAAGGATCCACATATTCCTCCAACAACTGACGGGCGGCGGCCAGCAAATCGTTGTGCAAGGGGGCCAGATCGCTGCGGTTGGCCAAATACTGCTCCAGAGCCGTCAGGGGCTCAAGTCGGCTGGGATCCCATCCCGGCAGACGGATGCGGCTGGGGCTGACCACTTCTGGGGCGATGGTGTAGCTAAAAGCAGGGGCAAGAGCGTTGTGCAGAGCCCGCTCATCAATGCACTCTAGCTGGTCGGGCCGTATGCGGTAGATCAACCGCAGGATGGAGCCGGCCACGGGGGCCTTGGCGATGGCGGCCAGCAGCTTGGACTGCGCCTGCTGGGGTGGATCTGCGCTCAGATCCAGGCGAATGGTGTGAAAGGTACGGGTTGGCAGGGGCAAAAATTCATAGCTGGCCCCCGTAGGGGTGACTTCCACCAGCACACAGCCTTTTTCCTCTTTTTCTTCGCCAAAATCCACCCGCTCAATGCTGCCGGGATAGAGCATCAAGGGATCCCGACACAGCACCTGGTGACGGTGGACATGCCCCAAGGCAACATATTGATAGGCAGGCCGAGCCAGCAGCGAAAGGGGCACCGTAAATCCTCTGCCCACCGAAAGATGGCGTTCTGCTCCGTAGCGGGCCGTCTCCACCATGACGTGAGCCAACAAAATCGCCGGGATCCCTGGCTGCAGGGTGCGGATCTCCCCTTCTAGGGCTAGGCGGAGGCGCTGCAGGAGCTGATGCGCGAGGATTTCCCCTTCAAGCGCCAAGCTTTCCTGTTGGGCGAGTAGAGCAGAGCAACTCAGCCAAGGTAAAGTGGTCACCTGCACCGGGCCACCGCGAGTTTCGATCCGATGAGTTTCCAGTCTGTCCCCCACAATAAAGCCTGAGACCCCCAAAGCGCGGTAGATAGCCAGGCTGTTGCCTCCCTGTCCCTGCCCGTACTGATCGTGGTTGCCCACCAACAGGACGGTTGGGATCCCTGCATCGGCCAGGCGGCGAAACTGTTGGGCAAAAAGCTCTTGATGGAGAGGGGGGGGTGTCGCATCGGGGAAAGCATCGCCCCCAAACAACACCAGATCCACCGCTTG
>NZ_JANSHW010000444.1:0-891 GCF_047461815.1 Synechococcus sp. R6-10 | reverse complement strand
CAGAGATAGGCAGGATGCGATCGCTTCTTTCCTGAACCATGTTCAGGAGAGCTCAGCGTGAATGTATCAGGTGCCTTTTTAAGCGCTATCTAGCGCTATCTTAAGTTTGATAAAGCCAGCCTCATCTTGCCGACGATGACCTTCCCCATCTCCCCCTTAATTCGCTGCGCTGTGCAGGCTCTGTACTGGGGACTGGTTCTGCCCCTACCCATCCTGCTGGCTCGGCAACAGGCAACACCTCTTGAGCTGGGATCCCTTTGGATTGCTCTGCTGCTGGGATGGGGGGTAGTCCTGGGATCCCTGAGCCAGCAGATTCAGTTGGACGAAGAGGGCATGCAGGCCACCTACCCCAGTTGGGTGCCGCCTTTTGTGCGGCAGGAGTGGCAGATCCGGTGGGCCGATATCGAGCGCATTGAGCCCCGCTCCACCAGCCAGGGTGGTATGGTGTATTACTTGGTCAGCCGAGGGGGGGATCGCGTACTTTTGCCGATGCGGGTGACCAGGTTCAAGCAGCTGTTGGCTGAGATTCGACGGCACGCTCAACTGGAGATTGGCGGGCTGCGCCCCTACGTTCAGCCTTGGATGTACGGGCTCCTAGGATGTTTTGCTCTGCTTCTGTTGCTCTGGGATGGGATGGTCGCCATCTGGGTCTGGGCAAGTCCGGTGGGAACCTAGCGCAACCACAGACGGTTCCGGGTCTAGCCATCCCGACAGGGCTCCCAGCTCCAGCGGGCGGTTGCAGTCCAGATCCCGCCCACGCCCTTCTGCGCAAGCGTTGCGGAGCAGCAGGATGGAAATTTGGAGCAGGTTGGAAATGAGCTGATACATTTACGCTGAACACTGCTGAACATCACTGCTCAACTATGCAGCGATAGCATTCTGTTTGTTTCC
>NZ_JANSHW010000443.1:0-2198 GCF_047461815.1 Synechococcus sp. R6-10 | reverse complement strand
CAGCAGGAGGCTCCGGCGGCAGGCTTTCAGATGGGGGTTTGGGCCGGGGTCGAGGAGGTTTCACAATGTGGGGGGCGCCCAGCTTGCTGCGCACCAACTCAGCTTGCTCCGGAGAAATGGTGCTGCTGTGGGTTTTGAAAGGGATCCCCAGTTGCTCACAAACCTCCAGCACATCCCGACTGTCACGCCCCATCTCACGGGCAATATCATAAATTCGAACTTTATCGGTCATTCGTCTGCTAGCCTCTGCTCCTTTACTTCTCGTCAGTTTTACTATCCAAACTCAATGGGAACCAAGTTATTGGGTTGAGCCGAACCTTTCGGGCTTGCGGGGGCTTCCTCCGGCGCATCGAGAACAGCTCGGCAATCCTCCGGGGATCCGGCCTGAAGGGAACCCAGGTCTGAAGCTGCTCTGGCAACATCCACAGGGGACATCCAGTAAAGCAACCGAGGAAGAACGAGCAAATGTCAACAGCGCCTCCAGAATAACCTCTCTGCAGTTCATCCCACTTGGCCTCAGTTTTCCAGCCAACTCCCATTCTGACAGTTGAGAGGGGCTGCCGTGTGGTTCGCAACTTAGCGAACCTGAAGAGGCGCTTTGAATATCTTACCTACATTGGGAATACCTCTAAGGCTCAGGCTTTTGGAGGAGATGTCCCTGGGAATCTTGCTCAAGAGAATCCAGCAGCCGTTGGAACAACGAGTCAGGCACAGGTGCCTTGAGGGCTCGGTTTATCTGTTGCTTGCGCCGGGCTGCTTGCAGACATTCCAGCCGCCGACAGACATAGGCAGAGCGCCCCATACCCCCGCCCAAAAGCACTTGGTGGGAATCAAATTGCCTGACCAGCCGCCACAGTTGTGAGCGAGGAAACAACTGGCGACAGCCTACACAACGGCGCAGCGGATCGGCACCCGGCAAAAGACTCTATCCTGCTGATACACTACAAGCAAGCTCTATCCAGCCTACTCCAAATCTGGCGCCCGCGATCGCAGAAACTCAAAGAAATACTCCACCAACTGGGGATCCCGCCAACCCCTGTCTGTTTCTTCCCGCAAGATGCTTATGGCCTCTTGAACGGTGAACGCTCGCTTGTAAGGTCGCTCCGAGGTGAGGGCGTCGTAGATGTCGATGATCTGGAAGATACGGGCCACCAGAGGGATCTCTTCCCCCTTGAGGCCGTCGGGATAACCGCTGCCATCCCAACGCTCGTGGTGGTGACGGATGAGGGGCAACACCTCTTTCATGGTGCGTAGTGGGCGGCAGATTTGCTCCCCGATCAAGACATGGGATTTCATCACCTCCCACTCTTCCGGCGTATGCTTGCCTGTTTTACCCAAAATGGCATCGGGTATGCCCACTTTGCCGATGTCGTGCAGGTAACCTCCCCACATCAGCACCTTGATCAGGGGACGGGGCAGATGCAAAAACTCGCCGAAGCTCTTGGCCATTTGTGCCAGGCGCTCACAGTGATCCCCGGTGGTGGGATCCCGGCTTTCCACACTGCGGGCAATGGCGAACAGAACCTGAGCAGCATGATCCAAGTCTTCATTGAGGTGCTTTTGGCGAACGAGGGAACGCACCCGCGCCAACAATTCCGACTCGTCAAAGGGCTTGCTCAAGAAATCATCTGCCCCAGCTTCAATACCGCGCACGCGATTTTTGTGATCGCTGGCCGCTGTAACCAATACCACCGGGATCAAGCGTGTCTCGTCATTCGCTTTGATGCGTCGACAGACCTCGAACCCATCTAACCCCGGCATCATGACATCCAGCAAGATCAGATCCGGCTGGAAGGTTTTCAACATTTGCAGGGCTTGATTGCCGCTTTCGGCCTCGCTGACCCGATAGCCAATGCTCTGCAGCAGATCCCCCAGCAGCAGGCGGCTGTTGGGCTGATCATCGACGATCAAAAGATGACCGATCTCTGTCTCATCCGCCTCATCCGCAGAAGGTGTGACAGGGATCCCAACTGTCACGGGCATCTTGGGCATCTCGAGTTTGGCGAGTTGGGCACAGGAAAAGCTGGTCACTGCAGGATCCCAGTAGCAACACCTCTACGGTAATCCCATCAGAGAAAAAAGAGCATCAGGCTTTACACTGAGCTGCTCCGGGAAAGGGAAGGGTTTTCTGATACATTTACGCTGAACACTGCTGAACATCACTGTTCAACTATGCAGCGATAGCATTCTGTTTGTTT
>NZ_JANSHW010000442.1:0-8081 GCF_047461815.1 Synechococcus sp. R6-10 | reverse complement strand
GAAACAAACAGAATGCTATCGCTGCATAGTTGAACAGTGATGTTCAGCAGTGTTCAGCGTAAATGTATCAGTGCCATGCCTACAGCACCCTATGTTGCTGCGCCACACTGAACGGGAACCGCACCGCTGTCGCGATTAGGAAGTTGGGTTGGCCGCCAACAACTGTTCCCCCCTCAACATGCGGGCAGCAGCGCTGAGCAGCTCCTCTTCCAGATAGGGCTTGGTGAAGTAGGCAGTTGCTCCCAGCTCCCGTGCTGTTTGCCGGTGCCGTTCTGCCCCCCGCGAGGTGAGCATGGCAACCGGAAGATGCTTGAAGTTGCTGTCTTCTCGCAGGCGGGTGAGCAGCTCTAGGCCGTCCATGCGCGGCATCTCGATGTCGCAGAAGATGAGGTCGCAGGGCAGGCCGCCGCGCAGCTTTTCCCAGGCATCCTGGCCATCCCGCGCCTGTTCCACCCGGTAGCCCACCTTCTGGAAAGACATCGAGAGCAGCTCCCGAACGGTGATCGAGTCGTCCACGATCAGCACCGTGGTCTGGCGCACCTCTTCCGGGGTCGGCTCCTCATCCCGGTGATCCAGCCAGAAGCGGTTGAGATCCCGACGGCGACCGTGGGCTATGTCCACCAGCTCGATGATGTCGGCAATCGGCAGCACCCGCCCGTTCCCCAACACCGTTGCCCCAGAAATGCCCAGTGGCTTGGGCACAGGCCCGCGCAGTTGCTTGATCACGATTTCCTGCTCTTCCACGAAGCTGTCCACCTGCAGGGCAACATACTGGCCGGCACTTTGCAGGATGACAATGGGAATAATGCCCTCATCCTGAGTGATGCTGTACACCTCGGAACGGCTGCGGCTGTGGCTGCGGCTGTAGGCCAGCAGATTTGAGAGGGGCTGGAAGGGAAGGCGCTGATCCCGCCAGAGAATTGAGGGCCGCCCCTGCTCATCCGGCTGAACTTCGTCGGCAGGAACATCCAGCATCTCCTCCACGCCATCCAGGGGGAAGGCGATCAGGGCTTTGTCGCTGACACACACCATGGCCTTGGAGATGCTCAGGGTGAGGGGGAGACGGATGGTGAAGGTGGTTCCTTTGCCCCGCACAGAATCCACTTGGATACTGCCGCGCAGATCGGTGATGTTGCGGCGCACCACATCCAAGCCAACCCCCCGCCCGGCCAGATCGTCCACTTCGCTGGCCTCGCGAACACTGAAGCCGGGGTGGAAGAGAACGTTGAACACCTCGTCTTCGTCGGCTTGCTCCGACAGCAGCCCCAGCCTTTGGGCCTTGGCCTTGACCTTCTCCACCGGGATCCCGGCGCCATCGTCCGAGACGATGATGATGGTTTGGTTGCCCTGATAGAAGGCCTTGACGGTGATCTTGCCCTCAGGGGGCTTGCCCGCCCGCCGCCGCTCCTCAGGGGTCTCGATCCCGTGTACCAGGGCGTTGTTCACCAGGTGGGTCATGGGGTCATAGAGCTCCTCCAGGATGGCCTTGTCGATGAGCGTGTCACGGCCTTCCACCACCAGGCTGGCCTGCTTGCCCGTTTTGATGGAGAGATCCCGAATGGCGCGGGGCAACCGATCGGCAACTTGCGAGAAGGGCACCATGCGCGCCCGGTTCAGGCCCTCTTGCAGTTGGGTGGTTACCTGCCGGAATTGGCGGGTGATCTGCTCGGCCTCATCCACGGCAAACTCGATGTCGGAGGAGGACTCGCGCACCCGCACGATGAGCTCAATGATCTCCTGGGCCAGAGCGTGGAAGGCCGTAAACTGATCCATCTCCAGCTTGTCGAACTCTTGGCCGGAGGAATGACTCCGCCTTCCTCGGCTGGACCCCTCCCCATTTCGACCGAAGCCCACCGTTACCGTGCCGCCATAGGCTGAGCTGCTGCGGCTGGAGAACAAAGCCGATTCCAGCAAGGAGCGGTCATACTGATCCCGCATGCGCTGGCCCAGATCCCCTAGCTGTTGCACACGGCCCAACAGGCCATCCAGAAACTGGCGCAGACGGGTTTGGTTTTGCTCCATGCTGTTGCGGATGACCACCAACTCTCCCACCAGGTTGTTGATGGAGTCGAGGTGGCGCACCTCCACCCGCATCACAGGGTTGCTGAGGGCAGCAGTTCGCCGTGAAGTCGGCCCAGTTGCCGCCGGGGCAGCTGCTGCTGGGGTGGGGGTTGCTGGAGCAGCAGCGGCAACTGGCGGCGAAGGTGCTGGCGCCGCAGCAGGTGCTTGGGCAGGAACCTCGAGATCGCCCAGGAGCGATTCCAGCTGGGCTGCAAAGTCGTCAGCAGCCTCGCCGCTCGCGGCTGCAGGGGATCCCACAAGGGGGGCGATAGCCTTTTCTAGCTCAGGGGTTACCGCCGGCTCGGCAGCATCGAAAAGAGCTGCCAAATCGTCCAAACGGGGAGCCGGAGCAGCTTCCAGCGCCTCTTCCTCTGGGGTCTCGGCCTCGCCAACAGGAACGGCTAAGGATTCATCCTCTGCAAACAGGCTGGCCAACTGGCTTTCCAGATCGTCCTCCGCAGGCTGGAGGGCATTTTCTTCCTCCAGTGCGGCAACCGGCGGCTCTGGCTCAGACACGGGCACTTCCGCCAGGCTGCTCGCTTGCAAAGCTTCTGTGTCCTCCAGGAAGGTGGCAAGATCCAAGGGGGGTTCTTCTTGGGGCGCTTCCCCTTCTGCAAAGAACTGGCTCAACTCATCCAGATCCACCTGGCTGTCGCTATCCATGGCCGAGAGGGATCCCCTGGCCCCCAGGCTCAGTTCTTCTGGGTCGGATTCCTGGGTGAATAGGGCATCGAGACGGTCGAAGGAGAGCTCGGGGGAAGGGGCGACTGCCTCCTCAGCCGTGGGTTGCAGGTCTGCGAAAGACTCCTCCTGGACCGGGAACAGATCCTCCAGAAGCGCCCACGCCTGGGCTTCTGCTGTGTCCCCAGCTGCTGATTGGGTCAGGGGGATGGAGTCCCCATCGGACGCCTCCTCGAGGGTCTCGCCGGCGAAGAGATCCCCTAGGCTCAGCTCGGCTCCGAAGTCTGGAATTGGCGATTCCCTCGGCTCGTTGGCCATGTCGGGCGACGTGGGGAAGGGTTCGCCGATAAAGAGATCCCCCAGTTGCTCAGCTTCGGCAGCATCAGCCTCAGCGATGTCCAGGGATGGGCCAAAAGAGGGATCCAAAAATACGGAAGGTTCACTTGCTTCCGGCATCGACCAAGCCGGATCGGCTTCTGCCGCAGGGGTGGAAAAAAAGCTCTCCAGGCTGTCTTCGGCAGTATCGAAGGCAGCAGAGTCAGCGAACTCTGAGGATCCCACCTCGTCGGATCCCGACTCTGCCAGATAATCTGCTGGGATGGAAAAATCCTCTAGCTGGATATCTGCGGGAAATTCAGCCCAAAGGTCTGCTGCGATTTCCCCGTCCTCAAGGGCTTCCTGAAGGGGTGGGGACGGTTCAGCCGCCCAAGGATCGGCCTCCGGCTCACCAGCGGGAACGGCCTCAAAGTCCGGAAGCTGAGACCCTTCCTGCCGGAAAGCACTCTCTACGGGAAGTTCCTCCAGCTCAAATAGGGCCTCTACCCCGGCACTTGCGGCTTCGTCTGGGACAAAGCCGGATCCCTCGCCCATTTCCGCAGCAACGCTCTGGGCAGTCGGCTCCTGTTCAGCATCCCAGGCAGGCTCAGCAGAGACAAACCCCTCTGCCCCTTCACCCACCACTTCGGCAAACAGCTCCGCCAGATCGGCCTCAGCTCTCTCCTCATCCAACCTTGGGCTCAGATCCTCAAAGGTCTGCAAGAGGGGCTCAGGAGAGGAGGGGATCAGCTCCGTTGGGAATTCTTCAATATCGGATAGTGCTTCTGCGTTGGCAAACAGCTCGTCAAAGGCTGAGGTGGCTTCTTCCTCCAGATCCAAGGGAGTGGCATAGAGCTCCGCTCCGCTAACGCGACCGAAGTCGTCCGCAACAGAGGCCAAGTCAGCTCCCTGCCCGTCCTCTTCTGGGCTTTCTGCCGGCACGGCAGCTGTCCTCCAGTCTTCCTCCCAAGCCGCTTCGGCTCGGATCCCTGGCCAACTCAGATCCAGATCCCCCTCTTCCGCGGGAGCAGATCGGTGCTCTGAATCTGTTCCCGCCAGCGGGACGGAGTCCTCAGCAGTGCCCACTTCCCAAAGGGATGAGGGCTGTTCCGCCGCCAGATCTCCGCTTGCCTCTGCGCTCTCCTGCTCCGGCGACAGGGCAGCTCCGGGCTCATCCTCTTGAAAGGATGTCTCAGCGAGGGTTACCGCTTCCCAGCTCAGATCGGGGGTAGCGCCTTCCTCCGCAGGGATCCCAGCAGCCACAGCCCAATCCTCCGAGGCACCCTCCTCGGGTTGGGGGAACAGCGGCTCTGCCTCAGACCCCCAAGCAAGACCAAGGTCGAAGGGCTCAGGGACTTCTGGCTCTTCAGGGGCTGCCGGAACAGGGCGGAAAGCCAGCAGCTCAGCCGAGGGCTGAATGGTGTTTGCCGCTCCATTGGCCAGGGCCTGGTGGGCTTGCTTCAGATCTCGCAGCACCGGCAGGGCCAACTGCCGCAAATCCTGGCCGGGATCCGCCAAAATCTCGCCCACCAAGCGGGTCAAGTCTGTCCAGCCTCCCAGTTCCAGAGCCGAAGATTGCCCCAAATCCTGCAAAGATTGGGCCAGAGCTTGCAGAGCCGGTCGAGTGGCCGGGTCGTCAGGACGTTTGAACAGCTCCAGCATCTGGCGCAACAGGGCCGGGATCTGCTGATGCACCACCACCTCAAGAGGATCCGGTGGGGCAGGGGGAGCGGCAGGGCGAGCCAATTGTTGCAGTTCTGAAGAAGGGGCAACCTGTTCGGCCTTGCCGTCTAGGATGAGCTGCTGTCCCTGCTTCAAATCCCGCAAGGCAACCAAAGCCAAAGTTCGCAGGTCGACATCGGGGTTGCCCAGGGCTTGCTCGAAAGTTTCCGTCAACTGTTGCCAGCCCGCCAGATGATGGACTTGCCCGATCTCCTTGAGAACGGCATTCGCCGCTGCCAAGCGCTCTCGGACATCTGCCTGATCCCGTTGTTTAAACAGCTCCAGCATCTGGCGCAACTGCTGCGGCACCACCTCCGCCATGTCCTGCTGCAGGGTGCGAACCGCCGGCGACGAGACGGGAGTTGGAGCAAGGCTGGGAACAGTGCCCTCGCCAAGAAGATTTTGAATGTGCCTTTCGGTCTCTTGAAAAACCGGCTCCAGTTCCGCCAGGGTGGTGTTGCTGACTTCTTGGGTGAGGCCGCGGGGGCTCTGCAGCTCCTCCAACAACATCGAAAGCCCATCAAAAGCCCGCAGCAGCAGGGTTTCCAGGTGCTGGTCGACAGGCACTCCGCCTGGACGGGAGCGAAAGATGTTGAAAAAATCTTCCATGCGGTGGGCCGTCCGTTGGATGCTGGTGAGGCCCAGCATGGCAGCTCCCCCCTTGATGGAGTGAGCGGCTCGGAACAGCTCGTTGATCAGCTCGGGATCGCTCATACTGTCCCGCAAGCTGAGGAGCACTTGTTCAATCGTTGCCAAGTGGTCGCGGGCTTCTTCGATGAAATAACTGAGGATCCGCTTTTGTGCTTCTTCATTCATGGCAGGAGGCCCTTCCTACAGCCCACAGGTATGCATCAGTAATAGCAGACCGGACAGATTGAGGCTCGCCTGAGCGAAGAGTCCGGCCAAAAGTCGGAACAGGGGGATCCCAGTGGCATTTGCTAAGGATCGATAACGTCTCCTGCATGGGGATCCTTGTCCCTAGAATGCCCTCAAAACAGCAGATTTGCTCATTCATCCCCAACCCGGAAGCGACCGACAGAAGTTTGCAACTCGCGGGCGATGCTCACCAACTGTTGGAGCGAAGCTGCCACCTTCTGTGCCTCCTTAGAGGTCTCGTTGGCGGTCAACTCCACCGATTGCATCACCTGCGCCACAGAGCGAGAGGTTTCCGTTTGTTGCACGGTGGCCTGAGAGATCGCCCGCACCAACTCGTCGATCCGGCGACTGACCTCGATAATCTCGTCCAGGCTGTTCTTGGCCTGCTCGGCCCGCCGCGTCCCCTCGATCACCAGTTGGGTGCCTTCTTCCATAGCCGTCATCACGTTGCCGGTTTCCGATTGAATCTGCAACACGATCTGCTCGATCTCCTTCGAGGCTTTGGCAGCTCGGTCGGCCAGTTGTCGCACCTCATCGGCCACAATGGCAAAACCCCGTCCCGATTCCCCGGCTCGGGCCGCCTCGATGCTGGCGTTGAGGGCAAGCAGGTTGGTGCGCGAGGCAATTTGAGAGATCAAAGCCACAATTTTGGAAATTTCCTGCGAGGATTCCGCCAATCGCTTCACTTTGCGGGTGGTTTCTGCCACGGTTTCGCGAATTTCCAGGATGCCACTTACCGTGCGATCCACAGCTTCTCCACCCCGAGCGGCTGCTTCTGTGGCTTGGGCAGTCACGTTGGCCGCTTCGCGGGCGTTGCTGGCCACCTCTTGAATGGAGTCCGTCATCTCCTGAATGGAGTTGAGGGAGTTGGAGATCTCCTCCGCCTGGCGCAAAGCATCGGCAGAGAGGCTGCGGGCAAAGTCCTCGTTCTGCAAGGCGGCATCGTTCACGGCGGCAGCAGCCCGCTTCACCTGGCTGACAATGTCTCGCAGACTGCGAATGGTCAGGTTAAAGGAGTCGGCCACAGCCCCTAGCACGTCGGCAGTCACCTCTGCCCGCACCGTCAGGTCTCCACGGGCAGCTCCTTCCACGTCGTCCAGCAGGCGAATCACCTGGCGCTGTAGGTCTTCCTTAGCTTGCCCTTGCTCGGCAGCCCGCTGGCTCAGTTCGGCGAAGTTGGCTTCAAGGGCAGCCGCCATCTGGTTAAAGCTGTCGGCCAAGCGCCCCAGCTCATCGTGGGTGTTGACTGTGGCTCGTACTGAATAATTCCCCTGAGCCAAGGCGGCAAAATGACTGGCCAGCTCTTGGGCGGTGGAGCGAACTTGTTTGGCACTGCTGGCCCCGAGGATAACCCCTGCTCCTGTGCCGATCAGCCCGCCTCCAATCACCCCGGCAATCAAGCGAGCTCCCCCATTGGCCGGGATCCCAAGGCCAATCGCCAAGCCGGCAGCCAAGCTCACCGCTCCTTGGATAAGCGCTATGGCCAATTGCCGATCCCCAATCGGTCGGTTGGCGATCCCAGCAGAGGTTCTTGCCCCTTGTTCACCTACACTGGGAATAGGGAGGGAGGCCGTGGGCAGCAGGACTTGGGCCGCTCCGCTACCGGTCTCCGCCATTGGGCTCATCCCCCCGGTCGCCCCCTCATCTGGGCGGAAGGCACCCACCGGCTCACCGCCATCCATGCCGGCAAGTTCGCGATCCAGGCTGTCTAGCTCGTCAAGATCGAAAAGACCAGGGCTGGGACTGGCAGTATCTTCGTCGGGAGCAGGGATCGGCTCACTCATGGGGGCAGCCAATTCGGTCGGCAGGCTTTCTTCCAGGGATCCCCCTTCCTCTTCCTCAAGACCGGGCAGGGAGAAGCCCATCTCGTTGGGAAAATCGGCATCGCCGGCCAACTGCGTAATGGAGTCGGAGTCGCCTTCTAGGGCTTCCAGATGCTCTCGATCGAACTCGTTGAGAAAGGCAAAGTCATCTTCGACCACCGGATCGGTTTGAGGCCCGCCCTCTTCCGAGCCTACCCGTCGCGAGGTGGCCGGTGGTGTTACCCGAGAATGGGTCGGCATCGGGTGAGATAAACCCAGCGGATCAGCCTCCGGCATTTGCAGCCCGGTCTCCAAGGGATCCCTGAATCTCTCTTCCCCCATGAAATCGCTGCCAAGGCTGTCTGCCTCCAGTGGAAAGGGATTCTGAGCAAAGGGATCCGCCTCCTCTTCCCCCATCTCCTCGAACTGCAAGAAGGGATCGGGAGCAGAGAAAGCCTCTTCCGAAAAGGCATCCGACCCACGGGCAAACTCATCTGGAGGGCGAAACTCGTCCGCTTCTGGGGAATCGGGAAGATCCGCCAGCTCCGGTGCCATTTGCAACAGCTCTTCTAGACCCTTCCGGGCCGACTCCAGCTCATCGGGATCACTGGCTGTTTGTAAAAT
>NZ_JANSHW010000441.1:0-3312 GCF_047461815.1 Synechococcus sp. R6-10 | reverse complement strand
CTTTTGCCAAACCGCCTAAAGCTCAGTAAATTCAGCAAAGTTCAGGGTTTTGGGGGTTAGAGGCATGCTCTTCTTGCGCTCAAGCGAAAGATTGCTGTGATCAATGATCAATGCTGCTTTTTGCCCGATTGATAAGGGATCCCCAAAAGCTTGTCAGGGGGTGATCTGGAACTCCAGGTTGTAGGTTTGGAGTAAGTTTATGGTTTCGTGATCGGTGATGTTGGTGTCGGCCAGCTCCAAGTTGTAGAAATCGATGAACTCTTCGTGGTCAAAATAGGGGCCGGCATGCCAGGTACCCATCTCCAGTTTGATAAAGCGATCCCCAGGCACCCGAAAGGCTTGAATCTGATCCACGTGCAGCTCATCGGCAGGGGGTGCAACACCAATAAACCACTCCTTGCCATTCAGGGATCCCAGGCACTGGGTGCAGCGGATGTGGTGGGTGATCTGAGTAAACTTGAGGCCGCGGCGAGGCAAGCGCATGATGTAAAAGCGGGGCTGCCCTTGATTCAAGAACAACTGAGCATCTTGACTGTCGAAGGGTTTGTGATCGGGAGTGGGGCAAATGACCTGTCCGTAGGGGGCAAAGTTTTCCGGTTCAGCGAGATGGGCCTTCAGTTGGCGCAATTGGCTGGTCACCCTGCTCTTCTCCTTTGCGTTTGACGAGCTGTCTTGTGTCTCACTGTTGCCCTACAACGTGAGCACGAGGGCGTGAAGACGCAAACAGCCCAGCGAACCCCATTCTATCGAGACTTGGTCAGGCAGCTTCCCTTCTGGGAAGGGATCCCTGAGCAAGCCCAAGCTGCTCAAGGTCGCAAGTACAATGGGAAAACTTCCCAGCCTCAGCAGAGCAAATGGCGATGCAGCGGGACTTACAAGAGCTGATCATCTCCCCAGCTCAAGTTGAAAGCCTCTCTCAAGTGCCGGTGGCTTGGTTGTATCGGCCTCGGCCCGTTCGTCGCTTTAAGGATCGCCTGCGCCAGTTCTCCGCTTTCTGGGATCTCCTACGCTTGCTGGTGACGCTGGACTTGTTCTTGCGTTTCTTGACCTTCTGGACAGGGGGATCCCTACTTACCCTGGTGGGGCGGATTTGGATCCCTGGCCTACAGGCCACTTGGGGCACTTGGCCGGTGGAATGGGGGATCCTGGCGGCTATTGCCGCCCTGGGCCAAGCCTATTGGATTTTCCGCAGCCGCCGCATGCCGCTGCTGTTGAATTTGCTGGGGGAGGTGGATCGCTACAACCGAATCATCCAGGCCATCCACGTCAACGACCAGTTGGTGGAAGCGGGCAACCCCGAGGTGAAGCTGGCCCAGAGGGCTGAGGTGATCGAAGCCCTGAAGCTGACCCGGGCCGATCTCATCCGCGCCTTGAAAACCGAACGGATCTTGCGGCAAAACGAAGACCTGATCAAGCAGCAGAGCGAGTTCTTCGGCGATAACTTGGCAGCTTTGACAGCTCTGCAGGTGAGCGAGCAGGCCAGCGAACAGGGTCGTATCCTAGAGACTGCTTTACAGATTGCTTTGCAGGTGCGCTCCCAAATCCGCCGTTTGCAAGAGCGAGAAGCCAACCACCCCCCAAACAGGGATCCAGACAAGATTGAGAAAGATCAGCAGGATAGAGATGGCAACTCAGATGGGCAGTGAAACAGATGGTTATTTTTGTCGGCAGGCGGCGCTGTGGGTTCTAATCCTTGGGAGAAAGTTGAGGTTGATTGCACCGCGTTAGCAGGTCGGAGACCGAAATTGGAGTGACCCCATCTCCCTGATTGGTGCTAAATCCCCGCTCTGCACTATTCCGCACTGTCAAGATCGCCTGCCGGCGCTACACTGGGGCTTGTCTTGGATCCCTCTGTCATCCACACACCTCTAGATGAGCCTTTTGGCCCGCTCCCTGGCCTACGCCCAGAACCACAGCGACACGCTGTTTCAAGCCTTCGTCCAACACCTGCAACTGGTGGCGGTGCCTTTGGGAATGGGGCTGCTGTTGGGTTTGCCGCTGGGTTTTTTCAGCTCCCGCTCCCAGATGCTTTCCCTGGTGGTGATCAATGCGTTTAGCAGCCTGCGGGTGATCCCCAGTTTGGCCATTTTGTTTTTGGCCATCCCCTATTTCGGCCTCAGCTTCCGTTCGGCAGTTGTCGCCCTAACCCTTCTGGCTCTGCCCCCCATTCTGATCAGCACGGATGTGGCCTTCCGCAGCCTTGAGCCGGCCCTGCGGGAAGCTGCCCTGAGCATGGGCATGACCCCTGCCCAGGTACTGCGGCACGTGGAGATCCCTTTGGCCTTGCCGGTGATCTTGGCCGGTGTTAAAACGGCTACCATTGAGGTGATTGCCAGTGCTACTCTGGCAGCGTTTATCGGCGCAGGAGGGCTGGGTACTTTCATTACCCTAGGGTTTGCTCTCTATGACAACGCCATCTTGCTGGTGGGGGCGGTTCCAGTGGCCCTTCTGGCTATTGCGGCCGAGATCGGCCTTGGCACTCTGCAGCGGGCTTTGGAACCTCCCCAAGCCTGAGGTTCTGTGAGGGATCCCATGCTGTCTTCCTCTGGTTCTTCTGAAGTGCGATCCCGTTGGCCTTTCCGCTCCATTCCTTTGCGGGTGGCGTTGCTGCTGCCCCTAGTGCTCTCAGTAGCAGGGGGAGTGGGGGGAGTGGCCTATCTCTCCTGGCAGGGCGGGCGACACCTGGCGCTGCGCTTGACGGAGCAACTGAGGCGGGAAGTTACCGACCGCACCGAAGAGCATCTTGCCAGATATTTGCAAATTCCCCTTCAGATCAATGCCCTCAATCAAGGGGCAGTGAGGGGGGGGCTGCTGCCCGATTTGACAACCCCCAGCCCAGCCGATCTAGAGGTGCTGGAAGCTCACTTTGCCCGCCAGTTGCAGCCATTTCCTGAGCTGAGCTACGTCGGCTTTGTCTCGGCTCAAGGGGGGTTTGTGATCGCCCGCCGCCACGCCGATGGGTCGATCTGGACTTACCACACACCCGGCCTCTTGCCGGGATCCGCCCAGAGCCGCCAACGGGATCCGGAAACAGGGGATCCCACAGGGTTCACTCGCCGGTTGGGCTTTGTGGATCTGAGGCAGTTGTTCTGGTTTCCCCAGCTCCTGCAGTCGGAAGGGATCCGCGACACTTGGGTGGTAACCCGATTTTTTGCGGAGCTTCCTGCCCAGGATCCAGAGCGGCTGATCATGACGTCCCTATCCCTGACCGACTCGGGGGGGCGGGTTTACGGCAGCTTAGTGGCTTCCCTCTCCGTCCGGCAGCTTCAAGCCTTTCTGGAACAGATGGAAGGCCGTTCTCCTGCAGAGGTG
>NZ_JANSHW010000440.1:0-2122 GCF_047461815.1 Synechococcus sp. R6-10 | reverse complement strand
GTTGGCCAGGGGAGAATTTTCCCATTGCTGCGCAACCCTGGGCGAATACAAATGGCGGTGTTTGTCTTCCTGGCCGTTTCTTTTGATAAAGGTCTATTTTTGTGCGGAAAGACACACCTCTACCTGAGGCCAAGACCTAGCTTGGGTACATGACACAGCCGCTTTCTGAAATTGCCCGCGCCCAAGGGATCAACTACTTTCTGCTCTCTTTTACCGACCTGTTTGGGATCCAACGGGCCAAGCTGGTGCCTGCCTCAGTTATCGACTTCATGGCAGAGGGTCAGGCTGGATTTGCCGGGTTTGCTGCCTGGTTGGACTTGACGCCTGCAGACCCCGATGTGTTTGCCCAGCCGGAGCGCGAGCGCTTGTTTCAACTGCCCTGGCAGCCGGAAGTGGCCTGGATGCCTGCCGATCTAATTCAGGTCAACGGGGATCCCTTGCCACAAACCCCCCGCTGGGTATTGAAGAAGGTGTTGTCCCAAGCAGAAGCCATGGGCTTTCAAGTCAAGACGGGGATCGAATGCGAGTTCATGCTTCTGTCGCCCGAAGAGTGGGCCATTTCCGATGAGCGCGACCAGCAGGCCAAGCCCTGCTATGACCAGCAAAGTTTGATGCGGCGTTTTTCGGTGATCCGGGACACCTGCGATGGCATGCAGAAGCTGGGCTGGGATCCCTATCAAAACGATCACGAAGATGCCAACGGCCAATTTGAAATGAACTGGCGGTTTGACGATGCCCTAGTTACGGCTGATCGCCACGCCTTTTTCAAATACATGGTGAAAAGCATTGCCGAAAAGCATGGCTACCGGGCCACCTTCATGCCCAAACCCTTTGCCCATCTGACGGGCAACGGCTGCCACACCCATATTTCTCTTTGGCAAGGCGAACAAAACCTGTTTGCCGATCCTCAAGGGGAATTGGGGCTTTCTCAACTGGCCTATCACTTCATCGGCGGGGTGCTGCACCATGCGCCTGCTTTGTGTGCCCTCACCAACCCGACGGTCAATTCTTATCGCCGCCTCAATGCCCCCGTCACGCTCTCTGGGGCCACCTGGTCTCCCAATACGATCAGCTACAGCGGCAATAATCGCACCCACGCCATTCGGATCCCGGATGCCGGGCGGTTTGAACTGCGTTTGGCCGATGCTGCCGCCAATCCCTATCTTTTGGCTGCTGGTCTCATTGCCGCCGGTCTGGACGGGATCCAACACCAACGGGATCCTGGCCCCCGCTGTGACAACAACGCCTACACGGATCCCCTCCCCAATGCCCCAACGTTGCCCGGCTCTTTGGTCGAAGCCCTCAACCACTTAGACCAAAGTACCCTGTTCCGTAGCAGGCTGGGGGATCCCTTTGTGAATGCCTACCTCAAGCTCAAACGCCAACAATGGCAGGAATACAACCGTCAGATCACGCCCTGGGAGCGGGAAACAACCTTGGATTGCTAGCCCGGTAGTTGTTGTTATCTCATTACACCTTGAGAGAGGGCTTCCAACTGGCCTGGAGTGACCCTAAACCTGGGCCAACTGGTGTTGAGCTGCCTGCCGCATCACCTCTACTGGCACAGGCTTGCCTCCCAGCCAAAGCGACAGGGCCTTGGCCCCCTGGTGAACCAGCATCTCTAGTCCACTGATGGGGGTATGTCCCAACTCGGCGGCCATCCGCAGCAGAGGAGTGGGATCCGGCACATAGATCAGGTCGTAGACGATGGCACCTGGAGACAGCAGGCCCAGTTGCTCTCGGCTCAGGGGAGAGAGCCCTTGACCGGCGGGGGATCCCGGCTTGTGCATGCCCACGGGGGTGGTGTTGACCAAAAGCCGCGTCTGAGGTAGATAGCAATCCAACTCCGCCCAGTTCACCGTCTCCACCTGCGGCCAAGTCTGTCGCAAGGCCAGCAATGGGTTGGGGGATCGCCCCGCCACCCGCACCGGCCCCAGCCCCAACTCCAAACAGCCTTGGATGGCCGCCCGCGCTGCCCCCCCGGATCCCAGAATGAGAGTAGGGATCCCTTTTTCCAGACCCAGCAAAGGCTGCACAAAGCCATCGATATCGGTATTGGTGCCCGCCCACCCGCCCTCTGGCAAGGGGTAAACCGTATTCACCGCCCCCACCGCTGCTGCCC
>NZ_JANSHW010000439.1:0-1132 GCF_047461815.1 Synechococcus sp. R6-10 | reverse complement strand
CCAACGCACACGACCCCGACACCCGCCCCAACGCGCACCCCCTGTCCACCCACCCCACGCACGAAACCCACTCCACACCAACGCCCCATACACCCACGCGCTCCACGCCACGCTCCGCTCCCCGCTGTCAAAACCCCAGCACGGCTTCTCACCCAACCCAAAACCGCTCTTTATCCAACGAAACCCCACCTCCACCTCCCAACGCTGCCACAACTTCAACACCAACACCCCCAACGGCACAGGCAACTGCCAACCACCTGCCCCATCCGACACCGCGTGAACCCAAAACGCCATCGGCTCGCGCGACTTGCCCCGCTTGGTGCGCTTGTGATGTCCGCGCACAACAATCAAGAAAAACACCCGCTTGCCCCACCCCACCCGACGACACGGACCCACCACCCGCACCAACAACCGCACCGCACGCCCCCGCACCGTCAGTGGCACCCGTCGCCACCCCGTGCGCTGCTGCCACTTGTCTTGCGGTGTCCACACTTGGTCGCTATACACCCGCCGACGCCCCCGACCTGACGGGGCGTCTTGGGGCAAGTCGCACCAGCGCGAGTCTTTGCGTGTGCGCACGCAGCAGACCGTGTTCGGCAACTCCAACTTGCCCAACGCTTGGGTATCACCCCGTCCGTCGCCCACACACAGCAGCCGTTGCTCGGCGCGCCCTGCCGCGTCGAGCCACGCGCGCACCTGTTGGAGGGTGGCTATCCAGCCTTGGATTTCGGAACGGCGCGAGGTGGGGTTGGCGTAGCGAGCTTTGGGGGAGAAGGTGGGCAGCCAATAGATGGGCACACAGCGGGCGTTGGGGTCGTCGTCAAGCCAGCCTGCCATCACGAAGCGTTGGGCTTTGCGCAGCCCGCGGGCGAACGGGGCGTTGGCGGGGTTGGGTGTCCAGTGGGCGCCTGGGATGTAGGCGCCTGTGCGCGGGACGGTGGTACCATCAAGGGCGATGGTGTAGGGGTGGTCTGTGGGAACGGCGTGGAGGGTATGGCGGAACAGGTGCTGGAAGGCGGCGTCGGGGGCGAAGTAGCGTTGGAAGTGTCGGTAGTAGCGGTTGGGGATGTGGTTGGGGTAGGGGTGTTGGGTGCGTGCGAGTTGGGCGATAGTTTTTCGTGCGGTGGTGATG
>NZ_JANSHW010000438.1:0-1961 GCF_047461815.1 Synechococcus sp. R6-10 | reverse complement strand
GTGGGTGTGGGGATCTTCCCAGAAGGGGCGGAGCAGATCACCCGTGAGACCTCGCCTGGGGAGGTGGGGCGGTTTCAGCCAGGTTTTGCCCACCTGGCGCTGGCGGCAGCGGTGGATCCCTTGCCGATTCTGCCGGTGGCGGTGTGGGCGCAGGAAGAATGGCGGGGAGTAGATATTCCTATGGCTTTTTTCCGCTGGTTTGACCCCACTGAACCCCGATTTCAACAGGAAGGGGGACATCCGGTGGTGTTGTATCGGCGGGTGGTGCTCAGGGTGGGATCCCCCCTTTGGGTGGGCAGGAAGCAGCGCCAGGGATCCCGACGCGAGCGAATGCAGGTCATTCAAGAGCTAACTGCAGCGGCCCGAGAACAGGTGCGATTGGGATTGGCAGAGAGATGAGAAAGTTGAGTGGCGAGCCGGTAGCATCTGCCTCTAGCTTGGTCAGCCCGGCAACGGGAGCGGTCGGTCAGGAGCGGCCCCTGCTGCTGTATTTGCCCGGTATGGATGGCACAGGTACGTTGTTTTACCGGCAGGCGCAGGCTCTGCAGCGGGAGTTTCGCATTCGCCCCCTGAGTTTGAACCACCCGGAAGCGGGGGATAGCTGGGAAACCCTGGCCGATTGGGTGGGATCCCAGCTAGAAGCGGGGGCGTACTTGTGTGGAGAATCCTTTGGGGCTTGCCTGGCCTTGTTGGTGGCCGCCCAATGGCCGGAACGGTGCCGCGGCCTCATTTTGGTCAATCCAGCCTCGTCGCTGCGACGCAGGCCCTGGTGGTGGGCAGGGCATGTTCTCCTGCCTTTTTTGCCACCGGCGCTCTATCACCAGTTGTCGGAGCGGGGGTTGGGGGTTTTGGCGGAGCTCAGCCAAATGGAGCCGCTCGATCAGGAGCGGCTGCGCCAGGCAGTTCACAGTGTTGAACCCACAGTAGCTGCTCGGCGCTTGGCTTTGCTGGGATCCTTTGCTGTGGAGAAGCTGCCCCTGGAGTCGATGACCCTGCCAACTTTGCTGGTGGCGGGGGGGCGGGATCGCCTGTTGCCCTCGGTGCAGGAGGTGGGCTGGCTGGCGGAACGGCTGCCCCAAGCACAGATAGAGATCTCTCCCCAGAGCGGCCATGCTTGTCTGCTGGAGCGGCAGATGAACCTGCGGCGTTACCTGCTCAAGCCAGGTGGCCTTTTCACCCCCCTGCTGCTCAATTCTGCTTCGGCCCATTGAGCATGGACAGGGATCCCCACAGATCTTCTATCCGCTCTGGGCAGGAGCTATCCTTCCCCTCTCGATCCAGCCAAAGGGCTCGCAAGCCTGCTGCTTTTGCCCCCTGGTAGTCTTCGCGGCGGCTGTCGCCAATGTGGCCGGCGGCTGCGGGGGGGATCCCGTGGGCTGCCAGGGCAGCTTGGAAGATGCGAGGATCGGGCTTGGCATAGCCCACTTGGGTGGAGAGGGTGAGGCTGGAAAAGTAGGGATCCAACTGCAACTGCTGCAGCACCCTGGGCAAGCGGCTGTCGAAGTTGGAGATCACCCCCAACCGGATCCCTTCCTGCTGCAGGGCCCGCAAAGCCGGCAGCGTCTCGGGATACAGCTCCCAGGGATCCGCCCCGGCAAAGTGCTCAAACAATTGGGCGAAAAAGTCTTCAAACCGGTGCTCTCCGAAGGCAGCCAGGGATCCCACCCGGGCAAAAGTCTCCCGCACCACCTGGCGCCACCAGGTCCGCTCCCACTCCCGCAAAGGGGATCCCGTCAATCCTGGGCAGGCCGGGGCTGGAGCCTGGGCAAAAACTTGGCCAAAAGCGCGATCCAAGGCCTGGGGATCCACCCTTACCCCATACTCCGCTGCCACCTGGCTGTAAACCTGGCCCACGCTGCCCCGCACCCGAAACAAAGTGCCCACAGCGTCGAAAAAGAGCACCCTCAGCTTCACGACTGCCCCTCGTAGCGGGCGTAGGCATCGACAATCCGCTGCACCAG
>NZ_JANSHW010000437.1:0-3170 GCF_047461815.1 Synechococcus sp. R6-10 | reverse complement strand
CTGAATCTTCACAATTATTTTTCACAATAAAGCATCTTCACAATAAAGAGTCTCTCTCCCAACTGCACCCAGAAACAAAGCTTTGAGCCAAGACTCATTTCCCCAAAAAGCCACTCTTGAGGAATCCTGCCCATTGCATAGAGGCCATTTCCGCAAGTTAGCTGAGCTTCCCCTTTTGACCTCCAAGATAAGCTGGAAAGACTTGCTGGGATACTGTGGAAAGGGGGCAGGAATCTCTGGGTTCTATGCACAGAGAGCTATGGGCGGTAGGGAAAACGGTGGGCCTGGTGGATCCCTCTGGCCTTGCCTTTTGGCTGCTGGGATCCCTCTTCTTGGCTCTCCTGCTGCTCGGCCTGCAGCAGCTTTCTGTCTTGCGGAGGATCCTGAGATTTCCTTTCCAACTTCTTAGGGGCAGCCCTGGCCCAGAGGCTCGTTTTCGGGCAGCCTTGGAAGCCAGCTTGGATGCCATTTATCTGTTGGAGGCGGTGCGGGATCCCGTTACCCGCGAGATCCGCGACTTTGTCTTTGTGGATGTCAACGCCAAGGGGGAAGAGCTCATTTCCCTCCAGCGCCGGCAGATCATCGGCCAGCGGCTGTGCGAGCTGCTGCCCATCAACCGCTGGGGGGGCTTTTTTGAGAAATACAAGCGAGTGGTGGAAACCGGCATTCCTCTGGAAGAGGAGTTCCCCATTTCGGGGCAGCCGGGCTTGAAGGCCAGTTGGATCCATCACCAAGTGGTGCCGGTGGGAGACGGGATCCTCATCACCAGCCGCGACATCAGCGAGCGGGTCAAGATGGAGCGGGCTCTACAGGAAAGCGAGTCTCGCTACCGCGCCCTCTACGAGGCCATTCCCGACTTGATTTTTGAGCTCAGCGCCGAGGGAGTCATTCTTCATTGCAAGCCTTCCCCTTACGTTCCCACCCGACATCCGCCTGAGTTTTACGTGGGTTGCCGCGCCCAAGACGTGTTTACTGGCTCGCTGAAAGAGCAGTATCCATCTCTGGCGGAGGGGGCCTTGGTCAGCCAGACGCCGCAGTACCTAGAGTACGAAGTTGAGATTGAGCCGGGGATCCGCTGCTATCGGAGAGCCTGCGTTGTCGCTCACGGGAGAGACAAAGTTTACATCCTGGTGCGAGATATCACCGAGCGGAAACAGGCGGAGTTGGCCCTTAGAGAAATGGAAGCCACCCAGCGGGCCATTCTCCAAGCCATCCCCGACCTCATCCTTCGCCTGAATAGCCAGGGCATCTGCCTGAGCTTTATTTCCGGAGGCGATATCCATCTCTACACTCCAGCCGAGCAGCACTTGGGCCGATCCCCCCGGGAAATTCTGCCGCTGGAGCTGGCCGAGCAGCGGCTTTTCTATGTTCAGCAAGCCCTGGCCACCCAAACCCAACAGCGCTACGAGTACAGCATTGAAGTTCAAGGGGAGGTACGCTACGAAGAGGCCCGCATTGTCCCTCTCAACAGCCAGGAAGTCCTGGCAATCGTGCGGGATATTACAGAAGCCAAGCAGGCAGAGCTGGCCTTGAAAGCCGCTGAACAGGTGCAGCGAGCCATTCTAGAAGCCATTCCCGACTTGATCTTCCGCCTGGATAGCCAGGGCATTTGCTTGAGCTTTGTCTGGGGGGGCGAGGTTGTTCCCTATAGCTCACCCGACACCTACGTGGGCCGATCCCTGCAGGAGCTTTTGCCACCGGAGTTGGCCGAGCGGCGGCTTTTCTTTGTTCAGCAGGCTATAGCTACCCAGACGCGGCAGCGCTACGACCAAAGCATCGAGATTGAAGGGGAGACCCGCCACGAAGAGGTGCGCATTGTGCCCCTCAACCCCCAAGAGGTGGTGGTGATCGTCCGCGATGTTACCGACAGGGTGCGATCCCAGCAGGCCGTCCAGGAAAGCGAGCAGAAGTTCCGGGCTCTGTTTGAGAATGCCGCTGTGGCCATCCTCATCCGCCATGCCGAGACCGGCGAGATCCTGGAGGCCAACTCCCAAGCCATTTCGGCCTATGGCTTCTCCAGCCTGGAGGAGCTGCGGGCCTTCGACGCTTCCGAGCAGTCTCCCTATCGCCAGGCTCTTCGGGGCGGGGAGTTCTCGCTGCAGTCCTACTTGGAGCAAGCCCGCCAGCAGGGATCCGCCCGCTTTGAGTGGCAATGGCAGCGGCAGGATGGCCGAGTTGTCTGGGAAGACGTGTTTGTGCAGCCCCTTGTCTTGCGCGGGATCCCGTGTTGGGTGTTTACCGCGGTGGACATCACTGCCCGCAAGTCGGCAGAAGCGGAGCTGGAGCAGTTTTTCTCGGTGGCTCTGGATTTGCTTTGCATTGCCGATGCCCAAGGGTACTTTCGCCGTCTTAACCGAGCCTGGGAGACTACGCTGGGCTATTCTCTGCAGGAGCTGCAGAGCCGACCGTTTTTGGAGTGGGTTCACCCGGAAGATGTCCCCGCCACACAGGCCGCCATGCAGCAGCTTGTCGAAGAGAAACGGCTGGATCACTTCGTCAACCGCTACCGCACTCAGGACGGCAGCTATCGCTTCATCGAGTGGCGAGCCTTTTTGGACGGATCCCTGTTCTACGCCGCCGGACGGGATATCACCGTAGCCAAGCTGGCAGAAGAGCAGATGAAAGCAGCCAAGGAAGCAGCCGAAGCCGCCAGCCGGGCCAAGAGCGAGTTCCTGGCCACCATCAGCCACGAGATCCGCACCCCCATCAACGCCATTTTGGGGATGACCAGTTTACTCCTGGACACCTCCTTGGATCCGCAGCAGCAGGATTGGGTACAGACCATCCGCTATGGAGGCGAGGTGCTGCTGAACCTAATCAACGACATCCTCGATTTCTCCAAGATCGAGTCCCAAAAACTGGAACTGGAGGAAATACCCTTTTCCTTGCCGCAGTTGGTGGAAGAGCTGCTGGATTTGATGGCCGCCCAAGCCCAGAGCAAGGATCTGGAACTGGTGGCCTGGGTGGATCCCAACCTGCCGCCAACCTTGATAGGGGATCCCAACCGGCTGCGCCAAATCCTGGCCAACCTGCTCAGCAACGCCATCAAGTTCACCCCCCAGGGAGAGGTAGTGGTGACGGTCGAGGCCGGGGAGAGGGATCCCGAAAAGCAGTGGGTAAGCGTTCAGGTGCGGGATACAGGCATTGGCATTCCCCCCGAAAAATTGGAT
>NZ_JANSHW010000436.1:0-5221 GCF_047461815.1 Synechococcus sp. R6-10 | reverse complement strand
GTGAAGGGCCAGGTTCTCAGACGGGCAACCCAGCAAGATCTCCCGGCTCAAAGCGTCAAGAAGACCTTAGGATGGGGGGGAATACGTGGGAGGAAGTGCTTTTGGTGAGCGAAGCCGAGATTACCCGGGCGGTGCAGGCCCAGTACGAGACGTTCCCCTACCCTCCTATTCCTTACGACCGGCCCTTTGAGGGCTTCTCCAGTCTGGGCAGCTATACCTTGGCGCAGTACGCCCGCACCCGTAGGCTGCAAGAGCCCGCAGGAGCCAGGTTTTTGGTGGCAGGGTGTGGCACCGGCTGGGAGGTGCATGGCATTGCCGCCAGCAACCCCGGCTATGGGTCGGTGGTCGGGATCGACATCAGCCGCCCGGCCCTAGAGATTGCCCAGAAGCGAATTAAGCACCACGGCCTACGCAACTGCTCTGTGCAGTACGGGGATCTAATGGATCCCTCTACCTGGCCAGAGGGCAGCTTTGACATGATTAGCTCCTACGGGGTAATCCACCACACTGCCGATCCCGTCAAGGCTTTGAGGAACTTGGCCTCGCGCCTAGCTGCCGACGGGGTGATGGCTCTGATGCTCTACAACCGTTCCGGCCGTTGGCACCTCTACCGCATTCGCCGCGCTTTGGAGCTGCTGGGCATTACTCCGCCGGCCACTCCGGAAAAAATTGAATTCGTGCGGCAATTGTTAAAGGCAGCTCATCCTACTTCCATGCTGGCCCAGCATGCCAAGGCCCACCAGGACTACTACCTCCACGATGAAAATATCGTCGATAACTTTTTCCACGCCAACGACATCCCTTTTGACATCGGCGAGATTCCTGACCTTTTGGCCCAAGCCGGGCTGGAGTTTATCGATGTCGCCCCCTACTCGGACTATTGGAATGCCAGGCCGTTGATTGCCGCCACCCACCCGGAGTTCCATCGCCGCTACGAGGCCCTTGCTCGCATCGACCAACTGCGGGTCATGGAGTATCTGGAGCCTCTGTATCACACGCAAAATCTCTTCTGGTGTTGCCATCAAGGGAAAAAGGTGGACCACTGGGATCCCTTTACAGTCGAATTTTTTAAGGGATCCCGCTGGCAGCTCAACCCCTTGTTTGTCCGCTATGGCAGCGTGCGCTACTGGGATCAAAAAATCCCCTTTTCAGATCTGTTGGGCAAGCTGGATCCGGCCCAGATCCTGACCCAGAAGATGGATATTTTCTGGCCCGTCGCCCGGATCCCTGGCAAGATGATGGCCTCTACCCGCTACCAAGTGGTGGAGCTGCTGCTGCCCTTGGCCAATCAAGCCCGTTCTGGCGCTGAGATCCTGGCTGCCCATGAAGAGAGAGCCGACCACCTTCTCAACCTATTTCGACAGTGGGAAGCAGACCGGTTAGTCCTGCGGGTTGCCTAGCTTCTGGTTATTCCAAACAGTCCAAATCACCAGGGTCAAAGTCTGTTCCATGCTAAGGTTGTATCATGCATGACCGAGGACGGTGCTTCTCCCCAGGCATGTTTGCGCCGGCGGTGCGGAGCACCTCTACTGGGACATCTTCGCCACAGCTTTCCCTGTGAATAGAGCTGGCAGATCTGGATCCCGATCAACATCCATGGCAACCCCAACGCCAGAGCTGGTAGGAGGCAAGGATGGCTGACTACAATCGCGGCATTATGAAGTTCAAGGGGGCAGATAGCCCAATTGTCGTTTTGATCTCGGCAGGAATTGTGGCCGGTGTGGTTTCGGCCCTGATCTGGTGGGCTTTGCACTTTGCTTACGCAGCTTGAGTCTCAGCCCATATCAGAAGCCGAGGTCAGTTTTTCCTACATTGCCAGCCTTCCGAGCAAAGGAGGGAATTGGGACGAGGCTTTCTTGCAACGCTTGCGGCAGTCTCTTCAGCGTTGGTACCGTGAACACGGGCGGGATCTGCCCTGGCGCCGCACCCGGGATCCTTACGCCATTTGGGTTTCGGAAGTGATGTTACAGCAAACCCAGGTGGCAACAGTTATCCCCTACTTTCAGCGCTGGATGCAGACCCTGCCCGGGATCCCAGCACTGGCGGCAGCCCCCCAGCAGCAGGTGCTGAAACTGTGGGAGGGCCTGGGCTACTATCGGCGGGCCCTGAACTTGCACAAAGCTGCCCAAATTTTGATGCGGGAGCGAAACGGTGAGTTCCCCAGGGATCTGGAGCAGGTGTTGGCTCTGCCGGGGATCGGGCGCACCACGGCTGGCGGCATTCTCAGCGCTGCCTTCGATCAGCCTTTGCCCATTTTGGATGGCAACGTCAAGCGGGTGCTGGCTCGCTTGGTGGCTTTGCAGCAGCCTCCGTCCCAGTGTCTGTCCCTGCTGTGGCAGCTTTCCGAGCAATTGTTGGATCCCGTGCAGCCGCGGGCTTTTAACCAAGCCCTGATGGATTTGGGGGCTACCGTCTGTCGTCCCAAAAAGCCTCACTGTGGCCGGTGCCCTTGGCAAGCGGATTGCAGCGCCTACAATCGAGGTCAACACCAACAATTGCCTATGTCTGCACCCCGTGCCTCTCGTCCTCACAAGCAAATCGCGGTTGCCATTGTTCTGCGGGGAAAAGAAATCCTTATCGATCGACGACTGGAAAGCTCAATGCTCAGCGGGCTGTGGGAGTTTCCCGGAGGCAAAATCGAGCCGGGAGAAACGGCTGCCGAGTGTGTAGTACGGGAGGTAAAAGAAGAAATCGGCATCGATATCGAGGTGGTCGCGCCGCTAGCCACCGTCGAACATGCCTATACCCATTTCACCGTTACTCTTATCGCTTTTATCTGTCGCTACCTGGGCGGAGAAGCCCAAGCCCTGCAATGTAGCGAGGTGCGCTGGGTCAGCCCGGCGGAACTGTCGGAATTTCCCTTCCCGGGAGCCAATCAAAAGTTGTTTCCCCACTTGCATGCTTGGCTGGCGGAGCATGGGAACACCTTTGAACACACCTAATCTGCCAAATGGCTTGGGCCCCTCTGGAGCAGTTGCCCCAAGACATTCGGTAGGATAGTAGATGTCCTGCTGCTGTGAGCTACGGATATGCTTGTCACTCTGGAAAAAGCGGGGGAGATTCTGGCCAAGGGATCCCACACAGCCATCACAACCACAGATGGCAAGATCGCGCTGGTGCCCAAGGGAAAAGAAACCCTCAAACTGACGGCCAACGAAGCCATTAACCTAATGTTTTACGTCGTCCGCTCCGCTGAACCGGCAGAGACGGTGATGGCCCAACTGGAGGAGGCAGTTGCCAAAGCTCAAGCCCCCGATCCAGCCGAGGAACGGGCCAGAAAATATCGAGAACTTCGTGGCATCTAAACGGATGGGCACTCGTGCCGGTTGGATCCCTTCGCAAACTGGAGAGAGACCCCAAAACAAAGATTAAAAGCAGGAGGAGCTAAGGGCGACGAACTTTCCATTGGTGGTCCACCCCAGCAACATTGGCTCCTGCGGTTGAATGGCCCGTCCGGTGAGAGCACAGCATTGGGCTTGGTGGGCCGTGGCCGGGAAGCTGGCCCGAATATCCTCAGGACTGAGGGTGGCAGCCCCTTGAGAGTGACGCAGGACATAACTCCAAAGAATTTCCCGTATGAGGGCCTGGTAACCCTGATTTCCGGCCAACGCCTTCAGTCGCTGCTTCAGCTCACGTTCCAGCCGAATGCTGGTCACTTCCATCTGGGTCGTGGGAATGGGGGAATTGGCGCGAATGGGCATGCAGGGATCCTCCCTCGAAAAGCCTATACTACTCCTGTAGCATAGCTGGCTTACCGCCTGAGCGGGGATCCCGGCCTGGGTGAGATGGCTCAGGTCAAAATGGTTGCAAGCTGTGCAGTTCTGACCGCTAAGGCAACGTCAGCACCTGAGTGTATGGTTGAGTTGATCCCGCCCCGTCGCCGTGCCTTGGAGCATTTGCTGGCCCGCCTTGGATTCAGGGATCCGGCTTTGCTGGAACAACTGCGTTGGGATCTGCTGGATCAGGCTCTGATTCACCCTTCTCTGGATGGCCGACGGAACAACGATCGGCTGGAGTTGTTGGGGGATTCTGTCCTGCGGATTTTGGTTACGGAATTCTTGTTTCAGTCCTATCCCCATCTGTCGGTGGGAGAGCTGACCGCGATTCGCTCCGACCTGACCAGCGATGCTTACCTGGCAGAACTGGCGGATCTGCACGGCTTGGATCGCTACCTCGAGGTGGGATCCAGCTCTCAAAACGACTTGGCCGGACGGGGTCGGCGGCTGGCGGATGCTTTCGAGGCTCTGCTTGGGGCTTTTTATCTCAGTTGGGGTATTTACACGCTGCCCAGGCTGCATCCCTGGCTGGATCCCTACTTACACCGACGAGTGGAGCAATGGTTCCAAGACCCCACTCGGCGCAACCCCAAAGCAGCCCTGCAAGAACTCACCCAACGCCTTTGGGGCAGCCTGCCGGAATACCGCCTGGTGGCCGCCCAGGAGCATCCCCCCCATTTCACCATGGAAGTTTGGGGGCAAGGGCGGTGCTGGGGTCGCGGTGAAGGTCGCTCGAAAAAGGCTGCGGAAATGGCCGCCGCTGCCCAAGCCTACGAACACTTGCAGTCGGAGCAGACATGAGAGGCAGCCACCGCTACGAGTTGGCCAGTTGGTTGTTTTTGCTGGGGAGCAGCCTGTTTGCGGCGAGCGAGGTGATGACCTTGGGCAGTGACCCCTCTCTGTGGGATCCCGCAGCTCCAGCCTTTCTCAATCTCAAGGTTGTCCAAACCCTGCTGGGAATAGGAGCCAGCCTCCTGTTCGTCGTAGGTAGTGCTCTGTTCATCCTCGATGCCCGTCACCGCTGAGATGTGCACCCTACCCAAAACCACAGCAGCCCTTCTCCGAGAGCAACAGAGGCGAATAGATGAGAAGCTTGCTAATAAGGACTTCTTCCGGCTACGGGATCCGCAGGCGAGAGCATGACTCTAGTCAATGATACGCTGGACTATACTGAAAGTAATGTACAGTATGTTCAGTATAGCTGCTTGGTATGGCTAGGTATGTAAAACCGAGAGAAGCAGCGGATTATTTTGGGGTGTGTCTCCACACTTTGAGGCGATGGGAACAGAAAGGCTGGATCAATGCAATACGTACACCATCCGGTAGGGCGAGAAGGTATGACCTCGACAGCTACATTAAAACGCCAAGAAAAACCAAACGAGTCGTTTTGTACGCCCGAGTCAGCAGCCGAGAGCAGAAACCAGACTTGGAGAGACAGATTGCAA
>NZ_JANSHW010000435.1:0-1774 GCF_047461815.1 Synechococcus sp. R6-10 | reverse complement strand
GGGATCCCTATGTCTGAGGTGGCCATTCGGGTGGAGAGCCTGACCTTTGCTTGGCCGGAACGTCCGCCGGTTTTGCAGGCGTGCAGTTTTGTCATTCCCAAGGGCCAGTTGTGGATGCTGTTGGGGCCCAATGGCAGCGGCAAGTCCACTTTGTTGCAACTGTTGTCCGGATCCCTGACCCATCCCCAGCCCCTTTCGGGCCACCTGGAGATTCGCGGTCGGCTGGGCTATGTGTTTCAAAACCCGGATCACCAACTGTTCATGCCCACGGTGGGAGCCGATGTGGCCTTTGGCTTGGGAGCAGAGGCTCTGACCTTGGCGGAAATTCACCAGCGGGTGGAAACAGCCTTGGAGCAAGTCGGATTAAAGCACCTGATCCGTCGGCCCATCCACGGCCTCAGCGGCGGACAGAAGCAACGGGTGGCAGTGGCAGGGGCTTTGGCCCGGCGCAGCGAGGTGCTGCTTTTGGACGAGCCGACAGCCCTGTTGGATCCCGACAGCCAGGCGGATTTGCTGCGGTGCATCCGGCAACTGGTGGATCAAGAAGGCATCACCGCCCTCTGGGTAACCCATCGGCTGGCGGAACTGGAATGGGCAGACGGGGCGATTTTGCTCTCGGAAGGTCAAGTGCGTCAACAGGGATCCCCAGAGCAGGTGCGGCAACGGATTGAACAACTGTTTGGGGCCTGAGGGATCCCTGCGCATCCTGATCCCAAAGAGATCGCGAAAGCGTAGCTGCACCCCCCGGGTGTCCCTGTTTAGAATAGGTAATGTATCCGGTTGATCAATTCGGTTGGCACAAGGTCATTATCCTGGACTCATTCCTCATCTGGATCGGCTGGTTTTTACCTGTTGATCCTCGGTTACACCGAATCCCTACAGGTTCTGCGTCAACCGGTTATATCAGCGGGCCACCGGCCCCATCTAGTCTAAAGGAGCTTGAGAACATGGGACTGTCTGAAGTGATCGCCAAAGAGCTGGAAAATGCTCGCAACGTCTGCTCTGAGTACGGCGAAGGGGATCCCCACTGCCGTGCGGCCTGGGATGCGGTTGAAGAAGTGCTGGCAGCTCGCAGCCACCAGCCGAGGACTCCCAGCAGCCTAGAGCAGCACTGCGCTGAAAACCCAGATGCTGTTGAATGCCGGGTCTACGATACCTGATTCTCGGGAAGTCTACGGTGTAGATGATCTCTGTCGATTCCCTAGGGATCGATGGGGATCTAGGCTTGGGGTTCCTGACAAAATCCAGCAGCCTGCCGGATCCTTATCCGGTGGGTTTTGCTTTTCTGGGTTGGAAGGCGTGACTGGGTGCAGCCTTTTGGTTGCCATCCATCGAAACCAAAACCAGGACTCATCAAGCTCAAGGCTGGTGGAATCCACAGGGCTCGTGGAGAACGTTTTTCACGAAGAAAGCTTTCGAGCCGGATCAGCTCGCAGCCATTGCCCCACCCACAAGGCGAAGGCTATTCCCAGCAACAGCAGTTGGGGGAGCAGCGTCTGCCAAGTGGGATATATGCCCAGCCAGCGCAGCTTTGGGATCCCGACCAGGGGGGTGATGGGCAGCCAGTCCGCCACCTGCAGAGCGTGCAGGCCACTGCCCAAAAACTTAAAGCCCAAATAGAAAACCAGCAGACTCAGGCCCCGGAAAAAAACTCCCAGCGGCAATTTCAGCCCCACCTGCAGCAGCAAGATCGCCACCGCCACCAACACCAGGGATCCCAGGCCGATCCCCAGCCAAAAATCTTTTGCCGAGAGGGAAGGGGCCAACCCCACAT
>NZ_JANSHW010000434.1:0-1550 GCF_047461815.1 Synechococcus sp. R6-10 | reverse complement strand
TTTGGATAAACTCTTGGGGGGGCTGGCAGGCAAATGCAGGGGTGAAGGGGAGCAGTACCACCTGCTCAAAGCCCATTTGCGCCAACAGATCCAGCTTTTCGGCAGGGGGAGTGAGCAACAGCTGAGGCCGCCTCGTCAAGACTTCCTGGGGATGGGGATGAAAGGTGAGGACAGTACGTACCCCCTGAAGAGAATCTCGAATCGGCTGCAGCACCTTCTGATGGCCCAGATGCAAGCCATCGAAGTTCCCGATGGCCACAGCGGTGGGTCGCAAGGTTTGAGCCAGATCAGAAGTGATGTGCACTGTCCGGGATCCTAAAAACAGCCAACCAACTGCCTACCCCAGAGGCCAAAGCAGGGCCGCCAACCCACTCAAGCCCACTACGCCCCACAAGCTCCGTCGCAGGCGCTGCAACACAGGATCAATCTGATACCTGACAATCAGCCGATGCTGAGCCAGCTCCTCTTCTGACTTGGCATACATCGCCCCATCGTACCAGCCACTTTCTTCATAGGGAATCTGGGCTTGTACCAAGCGCCGCCGCACATAAGCCCATCCCAAGTAGAGATGGAGCAACACCAGGCCGAGCAAGACATTGGCCCCCAGCACCGACCCAGAGACAAAGTGGCCCCAATCTCCGGCAAAGCTGCTCCAAACCAGCGGGGAAACCGCCAGCACAACAGCTCCCCAAACCCCAAAGATTCGTTTTAAGTAAGGGATCCACCCCAAAGCAGGCCAGGAGAAAGGAAAGGCTTCCCTCAGCTCTGCATATTGCCGGAGCGGCTGTTGCTCAGCGGGAATGGGATGGGAGGGATCCAGCATAGACCTTAACGTATCTACACAAAATGATATCGGTCGGGTTGGCCCCCCGCCAAGCCCATCCTCAGACCTCCATCTCCCAGCAGAGGCGGCTCAGAAATCGAGCCCGGATACCCCCCATCAACCGAAGGCAAGCGGGGTATCGTATTTATTGAAGTGTGGTCGCGTCTACAACTTATCCCATCATGAGCGTCACAGGCGAATCTGCCGCCACCGCCGCGCCCTACGTGATCTTAAAAGAGCCGGATGGCAGCCAGAGGAAACACATTCTCTCGGGAGCGACCGCTTGGACCCTAGGCCGCGATGAAGACAACGCCATCGTCTTGAGCGATCCCAGCGTTTCGCGCCAACATGCCCTGCTGCAATACCTCGACAACAACAGCATCTATCTCATTGATCTGGGCAGCCGCAACGGCTCGTTTGTCAACAATCGCCGCGTCAGCATTCCCACCCTGCTGCAGGATGGGGATCACCTCACCCTTGGACAATCCCAGCTGGAGTTCCACAGCGGATCCCTGGCCAGCTCAGAACCCAGCCCCGCGGCCAAACCTTCGGACACCCTGGTTTTACAAACCCGCTGGCTGATCTCGGTGGCGGTGGTCGATGTGCGAGGGTACGGACAACTGACTCAACAACTGGACGAGCGCCTGCTTTCCCAGGTGATGGGAGATTGGTTCCGGCGGGGGGGGGATATCATTCAGCAGTACGGGGGCACTGTCGATAAATACAT
>NZ_JANSHW010000433.1:0-6954 GCF_047461815.1 Synechococcus sp. R6-10 | reverse complement strand
TAGGGATCCCTTGGGTTGGCCATCCCATTTCGGAAGATGCGCCGGGAAGCCTCGCGGACAAACTCTTTGAGCCAACCGGATTTTTGGGTATTTTGCACCTGGGCCTTAACCACCGCCTGCATCCCCCCTTCTCCCCAGCTTTGGTTGTGCTGGAAATACTCAATGAAGCTCTTGCCGGCAATGCGGGTGAGATAGCCAGCACTGGCTGCCTGAATGGGGGCTGTCGCCAGAAAACCGACGACGCTCACTTCGGCAACGGTGGCCAAGATCCCCGTGGTCAGTTGGATCGCCCCTTCCACCAAGCCCAAGCCGGCTAAGGTTTTGGCCAGAGACAAGGCCAGCTCCCGCCCCTGCTGCAGATCCATCTTGCAGCCGTAAAGGGATCCCAGTTCCACCACCATCTGGGCGTTGATGGCGGCAATGGCCAGCAGATCCACCGCCGGGATGGGGTTGGCAAATACCACCCCTGTAACAATCCACTGAAAGCGATCGATCACTTCCTCGGCTTGGCGGCGCAGTTGGGCTTGGAGAATCCGCTTGGCCTCTTCCCCCAACTGTTGCGATTGCAGCAGAGCATTGTCCAAGGCCAGGGATCCCCCCTCGGCATAGAGCACCGCCTGCACGCGATCCCGCACCGCCGCCACCTCCGGCTCCGGTCGCCAGGTTTGGGATCCCACCCGCACAGGGGCTGGAGCAGCGGCAGCTATCAACACATCCTGAGGTGGAATCAGGGGGTAGACCCGCTCCCGCAGGCGTTGCAAGAGGATCTGCCGTTCTTCTGAGGTGTAGCGATCCGCTTTGTTCAGGATCAGCAAGGCCCGTTTGCCCAGGGCGATCAACCGGCGCAAGGGATCCACCTCTGACTGGCGCAGATCCCCATCCACCACCACCAGCAGCAGATCGGCAGCTTGGGCTTGGGCTTGCGCCTCCTGTTCCCGCATCACCCCTGCCGGGCCGATCTCCAAAATGCCGGGGCAATCCAGGATCTGCACCGGCTGCGGGATCCCGGGCAAGTTCCAATCGTAACAAGCCACCGCCTGGGTGGTGCCCAGAGTGGCCGCCACCGCCCCCGCCCGCCGCCCCAGCAGCGCGTTGACCAAAGAAGTCTTGCCCGCCGACCCAGTGCCGAAGACCACCACCTTCAGCTGGGGCTGGGCCAACTGTTGGGCCAGTAGGGCCGACCGTTCTGCCAGCGCTGCCCGCGCCACCTGATCCTGGATTTGCGCTAGCTGCGCCTCCAGTTGAGCCAAGTTCTGTTGCGCCGCTTTCCGCTTTTCCAAAGCCGTCTCCGGCAAGGCAGGGGGTCTCCTGCTGGGGGCGGGTTGGCGAAACAGAAACAAGTAGTAGATGGCAGCGGCCAAAAACACCAGCAGCAGCAGCACCAGCACCCCAATCAACAGCCCCCCCAAAATCGGGTGGTAGCGGGTGGCGTAGTACAGATCGAGAAACGATTGGATCAGCCAGACGATCAGCCCGGTGAACGAGGCCAACAGCGCCAACAGCAGCAGCAAGCGCAGGTAAGGGAGCGACCGCATAGGGATCCAACAAGGCCACAACCGTTCGCGTCAGCGGGACGGAGTCCTTTTGACTCTACCCGCGGCTGAGCATATCCGGCTACCTAGATGTCGCCTTCTGGCTGCAGGGGCAGGGCTTCTCCATCCGACTCTTCCTTTTCACACCGAGATTCCCCCTCGATGACCTGAATGGCCTGCGGATCCCCGTCAACTTTCACTTGCAGATGGCGCAACTGCCATGCCGAGCCGGCCATGCCCCGCTCCGATTCCACCACCACATCGCCGGTGCGCTGGGCCCCTGTAATCAAAAAGAACAGACACACCCAACCGGCTTCCTCATCTTCCTGAAAGCGCAGCCGCGAGGGCCATCCCGGCCTCAGGGGCTCTCCCAAACGTTCCACCACCACGGCATTTTGTTCGAGCTGCTCCACCGCCAACTGGTAGGTGCGATAGGCTCCTGAGGCACGGATCCCATTCCAGACTAGGATCCCTGCCCCCGCCAGCCCCAGGCCCAACACCGCCAGCAGGCCCAAACAGCCGCAGCCACAGCAGCCCAGAGGGACAGCACAGCCGACTTTTTGTGGAGTTTCTGACACAGCCCATTGCCACCCTAGAATGCCCCCACCCTAACACAAGGCTGTTGCTCATCCTCTATGCCTTCATTGCCGACAAGGTACAGACAAAAAGCCAAGCAACCCTACGCCATTTGTCGGTGACGAACATCGCTTCTCAGTTCCGTATTGCCACAGATATCTGTTACGGCCTCAAACAACAGCTCGAAAAATCATGGGATCAGCACCTCTTTGGCAAGTTCAAGCAACTCACTGTTGAGTCTAATTTTGTACTGCAGTGAGGATGGGATCCCTACGTATCCAATTGTTGGCTCTACTCCCACTTCGATTGGAAAGGCTTGTGAAGCAAGGATTTCAAGCTTTTCGCCTGAATAGGATCTGGATGGATCAGAAAGTCAATGGATACCTGGAAAGCCCTATTTCCTGAACATTGGGAAAGATGACAAAGCGCGCATATCGAATCCGCTATTTGGCGGAGTCAATATCAGAGGGATTTGTCGAGAATAAGAGCAGCAAAAGGTCTCCATCCAATCGCCTAAACCTATGGATGAAGCGACAACCATAACCGTGCAGCAGATCATTCAAACCGCCATGATGACCGGTTTGCTCACCGCTGCTCAGGAACACGAACTCAACGTGAGGCTATTTCGAGAGGAGTGCTCCGAAGCCGACCTCTTCCTGCTGCGCCGTCTACACCGCTGCCTACGCCAGGGATCCATCCGCCAGATCCCGGCCCTGAACAACACTGTAGCGGTTGGCCGCTTTGGCCCGCCCCTGCGCCTGGTACCGGACAGAGCCGAGACAACTCAGTCCCAGCCGACTGGGTTAAGCCTGGCGAGGGATCCCAAGACCGGGTAGTCAAGCAATTACAAGCAATTAGTGACGAGGGGGCAGAGGTAAGGCCGAGGGTTGGGCAACGGTCAAATCAGGGAAAGGGGGAGCTGAGGTTTTGCTTTCCCCGTCGTGCAGCAACACATATAAAGCAAACACATATAAAGCAAGGGATCACCAACGACGTCAACGGCAAGGCAATCTCGAATGAGCTACGGACTTCTACAGCACTTCCCTTTGCCTCTCTTCATCGCTGGAGCCCTTCCGAGTTCAGCCGCCTAGCTAAGCTTTTGAATAGGAGCGATACGGGGATCCAAGATTTTCTGTTGACCGATAGCGGGAAACCTCACCGCAATCGTGACCCGTTCACCACTGCCGAACACATGGGTAATCTGGCCTTGTCCGAATTGGGGATGTTGCAAACGATCTCCAATCGCCCACTGTTCTGAACGGCTTTGGCGGCGATTGGGCCTGGCCTTGGGTGCATCTGAAAGGGACAGTCCACTGCCGTGGGAGAGCTGTCGAGAAACGGCTCCGCGTCTGTCGAATTCGATTAACTCTTGGGGCAGTTCACTTAAAAATACCGAAGGAATAGCTGGTTCGCGGTTGCCGTAGAGCATCCTTTCCCTGGCGTGGCTGATATACAACTGCTCACGGGCACGGGTAATGCCCACGTAGCAAAGGCGTCGCTCTTCTTCCAAAGCAGCGGGATCCTCCAAAGCCCGGAAATTGGGAAATAGACCCTGTTCCACCCCCACCAAGAACACAACAGGAAACTCCAAACCTTTGGAAGAGTGCAACGTCATTAGCGAAACTTTCTCAGCGCCTTCCTGAAGGTTGTCCAAGTCGGAAGCCAAAGACACATTGCTCAAAAAAGCCTCAAGGCTGGGATCCTCCTGTTCTTCCTCGAATTGGCGAGCGGCATTGTAAAGTTCCATCACGTTGGCCGCTCTTTCTTCGGCTTCGTCTGTACCCTGCGCCTTGAGATCCTCCAAATAACCGGAATCCCGCAGCAGCCCTTCGATAAGGGTGGCGGCTGAGGTTTGAGAAGCCTGTCGATGCCAGTGCTGAATCAACTGAGCAAACTGAATGACAGGCTTAGCCAAACGACCCACCAAGCTACTTACAGAGGTTTCGTCGCTGAGAATTGCCCACAAAGGCACGTTTAGAGCAGCCGCCGCTTCGGTCAGCTTGTCCAGAGTAGATTTGCCGATGCCACGGCGCGGCACGTTAATAATTCGCAGCAGGCTAAAGGAGTCGGCAGGGTTAGCCACAACCCGTAAATAGGCCAGGACATCCTTAATTTCTTTGCGGTCGTAAAATCGCAGTCCGCCTACCACGGTGTAAGGGATCCCCCACCGCAGCAAGACCTCTTCAAAAGGACGGGATTGAGCGTTGGTGCGGTAGAGAATGGCAAAATCTCCCCAGGAAAAAGCATTGGCATTTTGACCGTGTAATCGTCGGATGGTATTGACGACAAACTCGGCCTCTGCAATCTCATCATCCGCCTGATGAAGGAAAATCGGACTTCCTTGCTGACGGGTTGGCCTGAGAACTTTATCAATGCGCTCTGTATTTTTCTCGATGAGAGCGTTAGCTGCCTGCAGAATGGTAGCTGTAGAGCGATAGTTCTCCTCCAGCTTGATCATGGTGCGGGTATCATCATCCGGGAGACCATCTCCAAAGGTCTCTTGAAACTCCAGCAAAATGGTAAAATCTGCCCCGCGAAACCGATAGATGCTTTGATCGGCATCTCCCACCACAAAGATCGATCGGTTTCTCCAATCCAACCGAGATCTGCAGGTCTCGCCGTTGGTGGCCAACAGACGAATCAACTCATACTGAGTGCGGTTGGTGTCTTGGTATTCATCCACCAAAATGTGTCGAAATCGTTGGTGCCAGTAAGCCAACACCTGCTCGTTTTGTCGAAAAAGCTGCACTGGTATCCAAATCAAGTTATCAAAGTCCAGAGCATTGTTGGCTGCCAGTTGGTCTTCATAGATTTCGTAAACTTGGGCAATGGTACGGCCACGGAAGTTGGGCTGATTGCGCTCCAGGTCGGCAGGAGTCCAACCTTGGTTTTTGGCATTGCTAATGGCGTAGCGTACCGACCTTGGGTCAAACTTGCGCTCATCCAAGTTCAGTTGCTTGGTTACAATCTCCTTCACCAGAGATTGGGCATCTGATTCATCGAAGATCGAGAAGTGGCGAGTCCACTTGCGCCCCTTGGGATCCTGATATTTTTCGATCTCCAGGCGCAGGATCTGGGCAAATAAGCTGTGGAACGTGCCAATCCAAAGAGGCTTAATCCAGCGGTGGTAAACAGCAGATTTTAGTCGCGTTGCCTGGGCCGGCTCCAATTCCTCTAAGGGGATCCCAAATTGTTCTTGAGCTTCTTGTTCGGCAAAGAGCTGCTCAATGCGCTCTTTCATCTCACGGGCGGCCTTGTTGGTGAAGGTCACGGCCAAAATTTCTCCTGGATCCACCCGATAGTGGCGAACCAGGTAGGCAATGCGGTGGGTGAGGGCGCGCGTCTTGCCGGAACCTGCCCCCGCCACCACTAGCAGCGGGCCACAAAAGTGTTGCACCGCTTGCCGTTGAGAAGGGTTGAGGGCATCCAGCAAAGAGGCGTGAGTCATGGCCAGCAAACCAGAAACTGCCTTCCATTATGGGCACCAACCCAATGGGGATGAGAAGCCCAGAGGGCATTTTGGAGCACCAAAGATGAAGATCGGTTAAGATTTGGCCGGCCCGCTCCAGAGCTCCCCGCCATGAACCGAGTGCTGTCCTGCTGCTGTGCCCCGGCTAACCGCTGCTGGCTTTGCGTTCAAAAGAGACTTGTGGCTTTGGGGTTTGCCACCCTTGCCCTGCTTTCTCAAGGTGCGTTCGATCCCGCCCAAGCTGGCAACTGCCCCAGCAACGGCAACCCCAAAACATCTCTTGACCTCAAGGTGGAAAGCGTTTCTGGGGATCGGCTTGACCTAAGTCGGTATGAGGGCATTCAAGCGTTGATCTTGACCAACAGCCAAACCCGCTCGCAATCGGAAGCCCTCTCCAAAAGTTTGGCCCTGGAGTTTGGGCAAAACCCTCGGCTGCGCCAGATCGTGCTGGTGGATGGCAGGGGGCTGCTGCTGGTGCGCCACTTGGTTTTGCAGGCCATCCGGGAGAGTGTACCGACGGATCCCCGCCTGGTTTCTCCGTTTGTGTATGTCTCGGTCGATTTTGAGGGAGCAACCATCCAGAAGCTGCAAGAAATAGCCGCTGCAGCTTTGCCTGGGATCAATTTTCGCCGCCAGGCTGTTTTGTTGCTGTTGGACGGCCAGGGAACTCTTCTGAGCGGATTTGCCGACTTGGAGCAATCCAACCTCAGCATTCGCCGGTGCATTCGCACCCTCATGGGATAGTCCCACTTCCCTTTCACACCGGCAACGCCTCTCCTCTGCTGCTCTGGCCCAAGCCATTAAACTGGTCATACCGGTCATGTTGAAGCTTGAAGTCAACCATTCGAACGACGGTTCACTGTTTACGGGATCCCATGCGCCGCCAGCTCAAAACTTTGAACCAAATCCTCGATTACAAGCTTGCCGACTTGCGGCTGTTTGGCCGAGCCGAGCTGAAGGGGCCTGTTCTCAACGTGCTGCTGGAACGGCTGCCGGGCGATGTGGTGGATACCCTGCAGGTGATGGAGGTGGTGCGCAGTGCGGTGGAAGCCTCTCTGCTGCAAGGGTTGCGCAAGGTCAACGTTTACCTTTGGTGCCGCGGACAAACTGAAGAAGCGCCGGAGTGGAGCGAAAGCTTTGCTGTAGAACCATTGGTCTTGGCCCACCCCAAGGAGCTCCGAAGCCTTGCTTTCAACTATCGACAAGACTATCCCGGCATGCGGGTGCTGTTTTTCTGCCTGGGCCTTTGTCTGGGCGGCTTTTACCTGTTGGGGGGCTGGGAGCAGACAGGTTGGATCGATTGGATCCCCGTAGGACTGGCCTTCGCCTTGGGGGTGATCTTCCCCTGGCTCAAACGCTCCCTCAGCCAGTTTGTAC
>NZ_JANSHW010000432.1:0-523 GCF_047461815.1 Synechococcus sp. R6-10 | reverse complement strand
CCAGCGCGGACCTTCGTCCACATAGGCGCGCGCCACCACCAGCGCACGCCGATCGACCCCCACATTATGCTCGGCGTTCGCGATGGCGGATTCCAGCACCTTGCGCGCGATGCGCGCCGACTTGTTGGGCAAGCGCTGCAGAATGACCAGCGCCTCATCGACGCGCTTGCCGCGCACCAGATCGATTGCCAAGCGCGCCTTACGCGGGGGTATCCGAATATGTCGTGCAACCGCTTTCATAATGGCCTCCTTACTTCCTGCGCACCTTCGAGGTTTTCTCGGAGCCTGCGTGTCCGCGGAAGGTGCGCGTCAGCACGAACTCGCCCAGCTTGTGCCCGACCATCTGCTCCGTCACATAGACGGGTACATGCTTGCGCCCGTCGTGGACAGCGAAGGTCAGCCCGATCATTTCGGGCACAATCATCGAGCGGCGCGACCAGGTTTTGATGGGTCGCTTCTGTGCGGGCGGCGCGTCCATCATCGCCAGCGCCTTCTTCATCAACTTCGGGTCGACATAGGGTCC
>NZ_JANSHW010000431.1:0-1781 GCF_047461815.1 Synechococcus sp. R6-10 | reverse complement strand
TAAATGGAAGGCTCTCTGAAGAAAGAGGTACACAGGTTGAGTACCACCTTTCCTTGGCAGTGAACGTATTTCCGGCTACTTTTCAGCGCCAACTTGGGGGCGACCTCTCAGCTTTTGGGGATCAGCCGCTTCGGACAGGCAGTACGGATGTGGGATTCGCTCAGGTCGGGCATGAGAGCCAAGGCCCGTTGGGCATCAATCTGGGCTTCGCACACCGCCTCCAACACCTGTTCGGCCATCAGGGAAAGGGGCATATCGGCAGTTTGTTCGGGATCGGTATCCAGGGAAATTTGTCGGACTCCCACAGGGGGGGGTGGTAACACCGGCGGAGCTGCCTGCGGGGATAGGGTGGTGGAAGTGCCCACCTCCAACTGCGCTTCTGCCAGGGCCACACCGTGCCCCACTATCAGTAGGGATCCCAGCAACAGGAGCCATCCCAGCCCACGCCCCCCTTTGCGGAACTGAGTCGGAGCCTTCTGCTGTCGCTCAAGGCTGCTGATGTTTACGGCCCTCTTGAACCTGTCACCGAGCATGTCACCTCTCCAAAACCACCCCTTTGCTCAAGATATCCAACACAACTTGAATTTGCAGTAGGCTATCGTTGGCCCTCCAGGTAGTGCCCACCCGTTGCCAAACTTTGCCCGCTCCAGCCCTGCCCCCTCTATGGCCCGTCTGTCTCAAGAGCTAGCCCGGTTTTCCCGCCTTCCCGAGAGCCCAGAGCAACCCGAGCCCTCCCCGGAAGGGTTGATCCGCATCGAAGACATTCTAAAACTGGCGGGCGAGCGCAGTTTTGGCTTGTTTTTGGCGGTGCTCTCTTTCCCTTCTGCTTTGCCTCTGCCGGCTCCCGGCTATTCCACTCCCTTTGGCGTGGTCATCCTGTTGCTGGCCGCACAAATGCTGGCAGGGCGAACCACTCCTTGGCTGCCGAAATGGGTGTTGCAGACCTCTATTGAACGGAAGCATTTTCAAAAGTGGGTGCAGGCTGGGATCCCGTGGCTGCAGCGTATTGAAAACATTGCCCGTCCCCGCTGGCGGCAGCTCTGCACCACACGGCTCGGCCAAGTCTGGCTGGGCACCTGGATTGGCTTGATGGGGATTTCCATGATCATCCCCGTTCCAGGCACCAACACCCTGCCGGCGATGGGGGTTTTCGTCACCGCCTTTGGCCTCCTGGAAGAAGACGGGATCCTGTGCAGCTTGGGATCCCTGATCTGTGTAGCAGGAGGACTGCTGACCACTTCCATTTTGATCGGCCTGTGGTTGGGGGGAACAACCCTTTTGGATTGGCTGGGGAGATAGCCGTGCCGACACCGCTTATTCCGGCCTTGCACCGGTTATCGGGATGTCGGGGCCAGCGCCAGATCCTGAGTGAGGCGCAACTCGATCACCTGATTGGGATCCAGCACCACCACCTGTGGTGCCGTTACATTGCCAATTACCGCTCCGGCCACCCCTGCCCCCAGCACTTCCTCTGTGGCAATGGCATTGTCTCCGGTTACCAAGCCGAGAATAGCGCCTGCTGCTGCACCGATGGCCGCATCCTGAATGATTTTGCCTGTGGTGGTGTAGCGGGGATCCTTGACATCGTGGATGATGTCTGACTGGGCAGCCAAGGGGAACAGTTGGTTGTTGACAATGATGCTTTCCGCCACAAAACGGGTGCCCCCTGGGGCCGGCTCAAAGCGGCCATCCACCCGCGAGCCAAAAGGCACCAGAATATCCCCCTGGGCGTTGCGAATCGGGTTGCGGACGATCAAAGACATGGGCCGGGTTTCGTTGGG
>NZ_JANSHW010000430.1:0-3241 GCF_047461815.1 Synechococcus sp. R6-10 | reverse complement strand
AGAGTCTGACATGGTGTGGGGTTGGGCGTCTTTTTTCCATCATGAACCAACAGGTTGCGCCTCTCTTGATATCCTGAAAAAGACTTTCCTTGCTCTTGTCCTCCGTCTTGTTGGCGTTTGAGATCTGCTTTCCCTATGGCCAAGCCGCGCACCCTTTCTGGCATTCAGCCCTCTGGCGAACTGCATTTGGGCAACTACTTGGGGGCAATTAAAAACTGGGTGGCCGAGCAGGAGCACTACGAGAACTTTTTTTGCATCGTCGATCAACACGCCATCACCGTTCCTCAGGATCCTAAGCTGCTGAGGGAGCGAACCCGTTCGCTGTTTGCCCTTTATTTGGCCTGCGGTCTCAGCCTGGAGCATTGCGTGCTATTCGTCCAGTCCCATGTGCCTGCCCATACGGAGCTGGCCTGGCTGTTCAACACCATCACCCCCATGAACTGGGCGGAGCGCATGATCCAATACAAGGAGAAGAAAGAAAAACAGGGAGAGGAGACCAGCGTTGGCTTGTTCAGCTACCCGATTTTGCAGGCGGCGGATATTTTGCTCTACCAACCCAAGTATGTGCCAGTGGGGGAGGATCAGCGGCAGCATATTGAGCTGTGTCGGGATATTGCCCGCCGCTTCAATGACCGTTTTGGAGAGGTGTTTCTGATCCCAGAGGCCCTGATTCGTCCGGAGGGGGCGCGGGTAATGAGCTTGACCGATGGTACGCGCAAGATGTCCAAGTCGGATCCCTCGGATTTCAGCCGTATTCATCTGCTGGATGACCCGGATACCATCCGCAAGAAGATCCAAAAATGCAAGACCGACCCCATTCGGGGCATTACTTTTGACGATCCGGCTCGTCCCGAAGCCCACAATTTGTTGACGATTTACATGCTCACCTCCGGCAAAAGCAAGGAGGTGGTGGCGGCTGAGTGTGCCGAGATGGGGTGGGGGCAGTTCAAGCCCCTCCTTGCCGACAGCATCATCGCTGCCCTGGAGCCCATTCAGCAGCGCTACCGGGAACTGTGGAGCAACCCCGACCACCTGCTCGTTCTGATTCGGGAGAATGCCGCTAAGGCCCGGGCCATCGCCGAGCAAACGCTACAAAGGGTGAGAGAGGCCATGGGGTTCTTGCCCCCCTAAGGGATCCCTGCCCAAGCTTTGATGGGATCAGTCGGGGTTGCCATCGCGGATCTCGACGGTGCTGAAGGCGCTCACCAGCCAATCCAAACCCAGCTCCGAGAGGATCCCTTTCCAGCCTAGGCGCAGGCGCTCCTGCCATTCTTGCCGGTGGTTAATCAAATACACGCAGACCAGAGTGATGCCCACTCCCAGCCATTGCAGCCGCGTCAGCGATTCCCCCAGAAAGGTGCTGCCAAACAGCAGGGCAAAGATGGGGGTGAGGAAGGTCAGGGAGCTGAACTCGGTGAGGTTTTCCTGAGAGGCGAAATAGAAGAAGAGGGCATAGGCCAAGGCGCTCCCCATCACCGAAGCGTAGAGGAGGCCCAGCCAGTGGATCCCGCTCAGGTGTTGCCATTGCTGGGTTTCTGTTAGTGCTGACAGCAGGATCAAGGGCAGGCTGCCCAACACCATGTGCCAGCCCGTCGCCAGCACCGGATCCGCCACCTCCGCCACCTTGGGCATCATCACGGTGCCGATGGCCATCGACAGGGAGGCCATCAACATCCAAACGACGCCGGCCCCCAACTGCAGGGATCCCTCGCCGGATAGGCCGATGAGGCCAATGCCGAAAACTCCCAGCCCCAGGCTCAGCCAGCCTAGGGATCCCATCCGCTCGCGGTAAAACCAGGTGGCCATCAGAGCCACCGCCAGCGGCTGCGAGTCAATGAGCACGGATCCCAGGCCCGCCCCTGTCTCTTTCAGCCCTTGGGCCAAAAATCCCTGAAAACATGTGCCATCCACCAGCGCAAACGCCAACACCCATAGCCAGCCGCGCAGCCCTCTGGGATGCCAGGCGTGAGACGCAGAACCCCGCCCCTGCCAGAGCCGAAAGGCAAGAACCAGGATCCCTGCCGGCAGCAACCGCAGAATGGCAATGAAGAGGGGGGTGGTCTCGGAGAGGGCATCTCGCATCACCACCATCGCCGAGCCCCACAGGAAAAAGGGGGCAATCATCAGGAGGCGTTGCCAGATAGGCTGAAAGAACAGGTCAGACTGAGCCATAGGTGCTTCAAACTTGGAGACGGAAGTTAACCCCATGTTAAGCGCTGGGGCAGCTCAGTTACAAATCTTAACTGTTGATGCATGTTATGCCTGGCATGGGATCCCTGGAGGGCTTTCTCAACCTGGACAAGCCGGCGGGGCTCACCTCCCACGACTGTGTGGCGGCGGTGCGGCAGGTCTTGCGCACCCGCAAGGTGGGGCATGGGGGCACCTTGGATCCGGCGGCAACGGGGGTTTTGCCGATTGCGGTGGGACGGGCAACACGCTTTTTGTCGTTTTTGTCGGGGGATAAGGTGTATCAAGCAACCTTCCGATTGGGACAGCGCAGCGACACCGACGATGCCGAAGGGCAGATCCGGGTGGGATCCCCTTGTCCTGGGTTGAGTCGCGAGCAGGTAGAGCAGTGCTTGCGGGAGTTTACCGGCGAGATCTGGCAGGTACCGCCCCTCTACAGCGCCCTTAAGCGGCAGGGGAAAAAGCTCTACCAGTTGGCCCGGGCCGGCGTGGAGGCTGCGGAACTCCAGTTGGAACCCCGACGGGTGGTCATTCGGCAACTGCGCATCCTGGGCTGGCGAGCCGGAGACTTTCCGGAAGTGGATCTGGAAGTTGCCTGTGGCCCCGGCACCTACATTCGTGCCCTTGCCCGCGATGTGGGGGAAAAATTGGGCTGTGGAGGGCTGATGAGCCGGCTGCGACGGCTGCAAAGTGGCCCCTTTCGCATCGCAGAAAGCCTGCCCCTGGAGAAATGGCGGGGATCCGCGGATCCCGCTGCTGCCCTGCTGCCCATCGAGTGGGGATTTGCCGATTGGGGTGCGGTACAGCTCTCTTCCGCCAAAGCGAAGCAGTGGCTGCAGGGTCGGGCCATTCTCCTCGACCGGCCTGTTGTCGATGCCCCTACTTTGCGGGTGCTGGACGAGGCGGGCAAGTTTTTGGGCTTGGGGTACGGTCAGGCAGGTCAGCTCAAGCCGCTGCGGGTGTTGTCGCCGGATCCCTAGAGTGTTGCAGAAAGGTTACATTTTCGTAACAACATTGGCCATTGTCTCAGAGGGAAGTGGGAAAGAAACCCCTG
>NZ_JANSHW010000429.1:0-7334 GCF_047461815.1 Synechococcus sp. R6-10 | reverse complement strand
GGAGTGGCCTGCCCCAAACCACCAGAACCAATCGGATCCCTCGGCGGCCCAGAGGGCTTCCCAGGCTTGGGGATTGGCGCGGGGATGATCCTGAATCACCTGACGGGCTTGGGCCAGAAGCTCCCAAGCGCGGTTTTTGACGGGATCCCCAATCCAGGTGGTGAAGTCCGCCTCGATCCAGGAGCCACTGTGCAGCTGCTCTGCCGGCAAAAACTCAGTGGGAGGAAACTGATCCAGAAACTCGGAGACCGTCACCAAGCGCAGCGCCGGGTGCTGGCTGAGGCGGGTATAGAGGTTTTCCAAGAAGGGCCGGCCATCTTGGGGGTAGTACTCCCAGCAGTTTTCCCCATCCAGAGCGATGGTCACCAGCCAGGGCTGCTCCTGGGGCAGGCGGTTGCGGATGCTCTCCAGATGGCCGATGAGATCTTTGGCGGCAGCATCGGCGGGCATGGCGCTGTAGCTGAAGCCGATCAAATCCGAAAGGCGGTGATCCCGAAAGACAATCGCCAAATCCCCCCGCTCGGTTTCCAGGCGGTAGGGGCGGTAGAGCTTCTCCGGCTCCAGAATGTGGCCCTGCCCATCGCGATGAAAAGGCTGGCCCAGGCTCCACCCCAAAACCCCTTCGTCGGAGATGATCCAATCAAAGCCCTGTTCTTGCACAATCGGCACAATGGCAGGGCTTACGGATTGCTCGGAAGGCCACAGGCCCCGCGGCTCGCGGCCAAAGCGCTCCCGATAGATCTGCTTAGCCCGCTCCAGTTGGGTGTGGACATCCTGCTCCCAGTGAAAGGGGTAGCGAGGTAAGGGCAACCCTGGGCGGGCCACCCGTGCCGAGCGCTCGCTCACCAACAGGGGCAAGATGGGGTGGGTATAGGGGCTGGTGGTCAGCTCCAGTTGGCCGTTGCTCTGCAGTTTGGCGTGTTGGGGCAAGATGGCGCCGAGGATCTGTTGTTGCTTGGCGTAGATCCGCTGCCGATCCGCCAGGGTAAAACCGGATCCCATTTTGATCCAGCCCTCAATCTCAGGATCCTCCTGAAAGAGAGGATCAAACCAAGACAGGTTGTGCCAGGCCAGCAAATCCCCGAAGTCCTGCGGAGTCCAGTACTGCAGACACCAGTTCACCCCCTGAGATTCCCGTTGGTTGTAGAGCTGCCGGTAACGGGGGTAGGGCTCGATCATGGTGGGGTAGTGGCTGTCGAAAAAACGCTCGACCACAAAGCGCAGTTGATCGGGGCCGAGCTTTTCGACAGGGGATAGGGTCAGTTCCAGGTAAGGATCAAAAGCCGAGCCGGCCACATACTCTTCGATCTGTAGAATCAGGGAGGGCACCAGGTTAATCGTTTGGTGCAAGCGGGGATAGCGCTCCAGCAGCAAGACCAAGTCCAGGTAATCTTTGATCCCGTGTAGGCGCACCCAAGGCATGCGATATTTACCCGCCACCGGACTTTTGTAGAGGGGTTGGTGTTGGTGCCAAACCAGGGCGACGTGCAGCGGGTAGGTCATGGGCGGTACCGGATCCAACCATCACCCGGATACTAGCCCATCTGTCTGGCTGGCGATCGTAAGAAACTCTTGAATGTCTGAGCGCTGCCGGTGGGGAAAAGCTTGCCATTCGCAAGATTCCTCAGGAGAATGGCGGCAAAAGGAAGAGCTGAGCCATGACTGCCGCTACCCACCTTCTGGAACAGTCGATCGTTGTCTTTTCCCAAAACTATTTGCCCATCAGCCGGGTCAATATCAAGCGGGCAATCGTGCTGCTGCTAACAGGCAAAGCCGAACCGCTCTCGATGATGCATGTGCCGGTGTGGAAGGTGCGCTCCCCCAGCCAGGTCATTGAAGTGCCCGAACATATTCGCCTGACCATCAAGGGCAAAGAGCGCGCTTGGCGCGTGCCCCCTGTGAATCGGCGGGAGGTTTTGCGGCGGGATCACCACACCTGCCAGTATTGTGGCAGCACCCACAATCTGACCTTGGATCATGTCGTGCCCCTCTCCAAAGGGGGATCCCACAGTTGGGACAATGTGGTGACGGCTTGCGAACGCTGCAATCAACGCAAGGGCAACCGCACCCCTGAAGAAGCCAACATGCCCCTGCGCAGCAAACCCCGTGCCCCTCTCCACCCGACGGTGGCTTTTGCGGAGCAGTTCTGGCGCGAACACCAAAGTCGGCAAGAGTGACATCCTCCCGGCGCTCATCCTATGGACAGAGCGCGGGCCACCCTTCCCGTCAGCAGGACGGAGTCCTTACCTCGCGGTCGGGCATTCCTGCCCCACGCCACTTGTCTGGGTCTACAACCCCCGACAGAACAACTGGACAGGCGGTTCCCCTTCCCCAGCCTCCCCCCTAGGCACTGCCAGCTCGCAAAACAACCTCTAATCCACCCAGCACAGTTCCCAAGGCTGAGGCTGAGTCCCGATGCACCCGGTACCGGCATTCAGGGCACTGAGGCCCCCCGACAGCCCAGCTGTTGCTAACCATCCCCCAGCACTTGCAACCGATTTGGCCGCTTCCTTTGGGGTCAACCTTGGCAAAGTCCACCCCACCCTTCCAGCAAACCCACTCCAGGAGGCAGAGAATCTATCCCCAGGCAGCCTCGACGCAATCCTTGGGCAACATCCCCCTTGCCCAGCCCTTGGCCTTGAGGTCTTCCACAAAGAAAAGATAGAGAGGGTCTGCCCTCGGTCTCAACGCCAATGGGCCCTCTGGAAATGAAACTCTTGGCAACCATTGGCAATGCCCCGCTGCATCCTGGCAACCTGCAGTGGTGCTCTCTTCCAGTGGCAAGACCCCTGCTGTTTTCTCGCCCCCCTGGGTTGCAGCCTTCTCAGCTGGCCTTGCAGGGCTTTGAAGCCCTTGGGCCGTTCCCAAAAGCGCCCTCTGAAGTCGTCAGGAATTGCTCCAAAACCAGGTCAATCCCCGTCGTCCGCCCGTGAGCTGGTTTGTTGGGAGGCATCTGGATAAGCCCAGTACTTGTAGGTTACCGCCAGCATAAGTAGGCTTTACTACAGATTTCGCTCAGGGGTATGGCGGGGATCCATGTATCCCAGTGCTCACCCTGCGGCTAGAGCATGGGACCTATTGCCCCCGCACCCCCGTTAGTTAAAATTGTTGGTACTAGAACTGTAAGGCACAGCTTCTTCTAGCTTTGTCCAGGTTTGCGGCTGAGCTACAGGTGCTCTGTTGTGGGCAAAGGGAACTTGCGCCTCGGCTGCAGCAAGCAAGATGGGGGTTGGCTTCCTGCTCAGCAGGTTTTGGGAAAGGTTGAAGGTTGTAAGTTGGCTCAGAAGAGGACTGGGTGTTTTGGGGCAGATGAAAAGTAGCTTAGTGCAGCTCGATTATCGAGTTTATAAGTTGGCGCGGCTGTTGAGCGAATATTTGGAGTTGGGGAAATGGGTTGCCCTGTCTGCTGGCTCGCTGGGTGAAGAGCCTTCTGGCAACGAACATCAAGCCTGGCTGCACAAATTTTCAGTTTACTTGTCAGAGCAGGCTCCTTGCCCTGGCCTCAAGGATCGGGATCCCGTAGGCTAGGTAGGCCCTCCCCTGCTGCACTCAACATCCTGCTGCACCCAACATGCGGATCCCTTCTTGGTGGCCGAAGCTCAGTTTTCAGGTTTGGCTAATCTTTGTCGGTCGGCTGCTTTCCCAAACCGGAACCGGCTTTACCCTGTTTTATGCCACCCTCTTTTTTGTCAATCAGGTAGGGCTGACCGCCACCCAAGTGGGCTTGGGGCTGGGCATTATGGCTTTTGCCGGGGTGTTTGGCCGCATCCTGGGCGGCTCGATGGCCGATGGAGCTTGGGGGCGCCGCTCCACTTTGATCCTCTCCCTGGCCATTTCCAGCTTGGGGTCGTTTGGGTTTGCGCTCTCCTATGACTTCTGGAGTTTTGCCCTGGCCAATATGGCTGCAGGCTTGGGGCAGGGGTTGTACTGGCCGCCTGCGGAAGCGATTGTAGCAGATCTAACCACTCGTGAGCAGCGCAACGAAGCCTACGCTCTCAACCGTCTAGGGGATAACCTGGGCCTCAGCCTTGGGGTGGCTATGGCCAGCACGCTGGTGGCTCTGACGGGGGCCTATCGGCTCTTGTTTGTAATCGACGGTGTCACTTTTCTAATCTTTCTGGCAGTACTTTGGTTTTTTATCCGGGAAACTCGGGCGACTTGTCCGGCAGCAGAGCCTGTGTTGGCAGGTTGGAAAACCGCCCTTAGAGATCGCTCCCTTTTGGTGTTTGGCCTGTCGAATATCCTGTTCACCACCTATGTGGCCCAGCTCAGCAGCAGCATGCCCCTTTACTTCCGCAATGGGGTAGGGATCCCAGAGGTGCAAATCGGCATTTTGTTTGCCTTGCATGGGGCCTTGATCGCTCTGCTGCAGATGCCGGTGGCCCGTTGGTTGAATCGCCGGACGCGCATCCAAGGGTTGCAGGGATCCGCCCTGATGTGGGGGGTGGGATTTCTTTTGGTTTGGCTTAGCGGTCTGGCGGCGGAATTGGGGGCTCCGGCCCCGGCGGTGGCAGTCTTGGCGCTGGCGGTGCTCTCTTTGGCGTTGGTGAGCTACAACCCCTCTGCCTCTGCTTTGGTGGCGGATTTGGCGCCGGATCACTTGCGGGGGGTGTATCTGTCGGTCAACTCCCTCTGCTGGGCGGCGGGGTTTGCTCTTGGCCCAATGATTGGGGGGATGGCCTTGGACTTGCCGCAACCGTGGGCAAGCGGGTTGTGGATCTTTTGGGTGATCACCGTCAGTTGGGTTTGGGGGATCCTCCGCTTTCTGAACCGCATTCTGCCCTGCAAGGTGAATAGGGCCGCAGTGCCTCCGGTGATGGAGCCCGCTCCCCTCGGTGACGCAGAACGCTAGAGCCCAGGAAAGAAGCAGATTTTGGGATCCCAGTCTTGGCCAACAGCTGGTTAGAGTATGGATGTCGAACAGGAAGGCTAGTTCTGCTCTTGTACCCTGCAATTTGGTCTCAACGGTGGAGGATCTGAATCATGAGCTTGATTGGCAACATCATCTGGCTAATCTTCGGGGGTTTGCTGACAGGTTTGGGCTACATCTTAGAGGACTGAGCCTTTGCCTGACAATCATCGGCATTCCCTTTGGCTGGCAGAGCATCAAACTGGGGTTTGCAGTGCTTGCCCCCTTCGGAAAGGAAGTGGTGGAGTATTCCGATGCCAACAGCCCGCTGCTGCTGATCTTTAACGTCATCTGGCTATTGCTGTTTGGCTGGCCGTTGGTGCTTAACCATCTCTTCTGGGCTGTGATTCTGGCAATCACCATTGTTGGGATCCCCTTTGCCAAACAACACATGAAGTTAATTATTTTGTCGTTGTTGCCCTTTGGCCGAGATCTGCGCTGAGAAAGTGGGTGAACCTAGATTGTGGGTTTATTGAGGGGTACGGCCAAACTGGTTATTAGGCATTTCTCACTTGGGATGCAGGAGAGTTTTCTGTCGGGTTGTCAGGATTTGGGGTTGCCAATTGCCAAGGCTGCTCTCGGAGTTGCTCTATTGAACCATCGTCAAACTATTGGTAATGACTTGCCTCGTGTAATTTCCCCAAGTTTGAGCGGCTATGCTGCTGCTTCCTCGTGTTGGGCTAGAGTCATCATTGCCCAGCCAAATGCCGGTCACCAGGGGAGGGTTGGGCGTGTAGCCGATAAAGAGCAGATCCTTGTTGGCGGTGGTGGTGCCAGTTTTACCGGCTTCTCCAATGCCGAGCCGGGCAGCAGTGCCGGTGCCGGAGCTGATCACCCCTTGCAGTACGGCTGTCATCTGTTGGGCGACGGTTTCTGGCAGGACAAGTCGCTGAGAACGGGGATCCTCCCGACCAGGGTAAATCTCACGGCAGGTGCGAAAGTCGTTGGGGTTGGCGCAATCGCTGCTATCCAAGATGCGGCGGATGGTGTGGGGCCTTGACCAAAGGCCACGATTGGCAAAAGGAGTGAAGGCTGCTGTCAACTCCAGCAAGTTCACCTCCATGGTGCCAATCACCATAGAAGGATAGGGTTGCAATGGCGATTGGATGCCCATTTGCCGGGCCGTCGCCACCACTTGCTCTAGACCGACTTGTTGGGCCAACCGCAGGGCAATCACGTTTTCGGAGAGGATCAGGCCGCGGGCCAAATCCATAGGGGCCGATCCCGAGCGACAGCCGCGAAAGGTGAGGTTGCCCCAGGTGAGGGGCTCGCACGACAACACTTGGGAGAGAGGGATCCCCTGGGTGAGGGCAGCCGCATAGGTGAACACTTTGAAGGTGGAGCCCGGCTGCCTTTGAGCTTGGGTAGCCCGGTTGAAGGGGCTGGCGTTGTAGTCGATCCCGCCCACCAAAGCCAGCACTTCGCCGTTGCGGCTGTCGAGACTGACCAAAGCGCCTTGGCTGAAGCCCAAGCGGGATCCCGACTCGCGCACCGTTTGGGCCAGGACTTGCTCTGCCAAACGCTGGTAGGGCAGATGCACCGTGGTTTCGATGATGAAGTTGCCCTCTGCCGAGAGGTCTTGGCCCAAAAGCTGCCGCAGCTCCTGGAAGACGGCACTGTAAAAGTAGGGAGCAACTGTCATGGTTTGGGAGCGCAAATGGGGGTTGAGGGTGAGGCGACTGCGCCGGGCCCGCCGAATCTCCTCTTCGGGGAAGACTTTCAGCTCGCTCAGGCGATCCAACACCCGATCCCGGCCTCGAACGGCGGCATCATAGTTGGCGACAGGGTTAAAGGCATTGGGCGCGGGCAAAATGGCCGCCAGAGTCGCAGCTTCGGAAAGGCTGAGCTGGCGGCTTGGGATCCCGAAATAGAACTGGGCGGCAGTCTCAAAGCCGTAGATGCCGTTGCCCAGGTAAACATTGTTGAGGTAGAGAGCGAGGATTTCGTCTTTGCTGTAGCGCTGTTCCAGCTTCAGGGCGGCGACGGCCTCCCGCAGCTTGCGCCCGAAGGTGTTGCCGGAGCCGGTGTAGTCCCGCAGCACGGTGCGGGCCAGTTGTTGGCTGATGGAGCTGCCCCCCTGCTGCACTTCCCCCGAGCGCAGGTTCACCCAAAAGGCGCGGGCAATGCCCAGCAGATCCACCCCAAAGTGGGAGTAAAAGCGGTGATCTTCGGCGGCGACCACCACCTTGGGCAGAATTGGGCCAAAAGCTTCTAGGTTGGGCAGCTCCCGGTAGGTGTCCCCCTGATGGCGGCGCAGCTCCGTCTGCTGATCCCCGGCCAGGACGATCAGGGGGTTGCGATCTGCGGAGAGGGGTGGCTCCACTGAGAACTTGCTCCACTCATGGCCGATCCAAATCCTCGCCCCCAGCCCCAAGACCACCATCAGGATGAGGCAGCCACGCACCCCATACACCTGTGGTGGGGG
>NZ_JANSHW010000428.1:0-3337 GCF_047461815.1 Synechococcus sp. R6-10 | reverse complement strand
ACAGAGATAGGCAGGATGCGATCGCTTCTTTCCTGAACCATGTTCAGGAGAGTTCAGCGTGAATGTATCAGTGTCCTAATCTAGCTTGAAATGACCGTGTTTTAGGTGGGGCTACTGTGTTTGAGTCGATCCAGCTCAAACAAAGCGGTGGGTAAACTCCTGCACCAAGTCCACACGTCCTTTGCGCAAAACCGCTCCCACGAGAGCAAGACCATGGCGGCCCAGCACTGTGGCCTCAGAAAGAGGGTAGGGCATGTATGTTAGCTTGCGTCCCTGGCCCAGAGACAATAGCCCCACCATTTTCTGGCGCCGGCCTCGAGGCCGCAAGATCCTGCTAGGAAAGCGTATCCAAGTTAAGTAGAGGGGGCTTCCAAATCGTTGCTGCCAGCTGCAGAGCTGGAATTGCCTTCCAGGGCTGCTTGGGCGTTGCGGCGCAGGCGGTGGGCCTTGAGCCGGCGCAGGGCAGAGGCCGGAAACTTGTGGTCGAATTCCCGATCATCGATCCGGGCCAGCTCCTGGAGATCAGGGGCAACATTCCAAGAGTAGGGCTGAAAATCCGGGATCCGGCTGGGTTGGGCAAAGCGTTGGTTCCAAGGGCAGACCTCCTGGCAGATGTCACAGCCGGCCACCCAGTTGTGCAGGTTCTGGGCAATCTTGGCAGGGATCCGCTCGGCGTGGCTTTCTAGGGTGTGATAGGCGATGCAGCGGCGGGAATCGACCACCCCTGGGCTGACGATGGCCTGCGTGGGGCAAGCCTCTAGGCAGCGGGTACAGGTGCCGCAGTGAGCGGTGTGGGGCTGGTCAGGGAGCAACGGCAGGGTGGTCAGGATCACTCCCAGAAACACCCAGGAGCCGTACTCGCGGGTGAGCAACAGGCTGTTTTTGCCGATCCAACCCAAGCCCGCCTGCATGGCCCAGGGCTTTTCCGCCACCGGGCCGGTATCGACATAGCATCGACCGCGGTAGTTCGGAAATTGCGCTTGCATCCAGAGGTGGAGCTGCTTCAGCCGCCGCCCCAACACGCGGTGATAATCTCGCCCCCAGGCGTAGCGGGAGATCTTGCCCTTGCCGGGATCCTGGCTGTGGCGGATGGGGGTGTAGTAATTCAAAGCCACACAGACCAACGACTGCACCCCCGGCAGCACCTGCTTTGGATCCATTCGCCTAGGATCCGCCATCCAGGCCATGTCGGCGGCCATGCCTGCAGCCAGCCAAGCTTGCAGACCCCGCAAGTCGGGGGGATCCTCTGTGCTGGCAATGCCAACTTTGTCAAAGCCCAGCGCCAGCGCCTGTCGTTTCACCTGCTCTGTGATGCTGGCCCGGTCTGCTTCTTCTGGCCACACAGGGACATCCAACGCTACTTTGGCAAGCCCATCACCCGACGATAACGAGCTTCCAGATGCTCTGCCTGCTGGGATCGGCGGAAGGGATCCCAGGTGCTGTGGGCAAACAGATCCTGCCGCAGCTTGGCCACATCCACCGTCGTCACGGCTCCGCCGGACACCACCTGTTTTCCTCGCACCCAAACGCTATGCACTGCCTGGGTGGGCCGGCCCAACACCAGCAGCCCAATGGGATCGGTACGGGGCAACAGCGACAGTTGGGTGAGATCGTACAGCACCAGATCCGCTTGCTTGCCCACTTCCAGGGATCCCATCTGATCCCCCAGGCCCAAGCCGATTGCCCCACCTCGGGCTGCCATCTCGATGCTCTCGCGGGGAGAAATCCAGTGGCGGTAGTCGGGATCGGTGATGTTGTGCAGGATGGTGCCGATTTTGATGGCCTCTAGCAAATCCTGCGAATCGTTGCTGGCGGATCCATCGCAGCCAAAGGCCACGTTCACCCCTGCCCGGCGGTATTTCAAGATGGGGGCAATGCCGCTGCCTAGGCGCAGGTTGCTCAAGGGGTTGTGAACAACCGTAGAGCCGGTGCGGGCCAAGATCTCGATATCGGCATCGCTGAGCCAGACGCAGTGGGCCAAGGAAGTTTTCCGGTCTAGGTAGCCCAAGCGCTCCAGATGCTCCACAGCACTACAGCCGTACTTTTCCTGGGCCAACATCTGCTGGGCGCGGGTTTCCAGCAGGTGAGCGTGGCGGGGTAGGTCATACTTCTGGCTCAACTCCGCGCAGCCCTTGAACAGCTCGTCTGAGCACAGTTGGATCCCTGTGGGAGCCACCATGAGGGTAATGCCCTCTTCTGGCCGGTGAAAGCGCTGCACCGCCTCTTCCACAATGGCCAGCACCTCTGCTGTGGAGAGGGGATAGGTTTCCGGCTCCCGATCCCAAGAGGAGCTGCTGGGCAACCCCCGAGAGAGAGCCTGATCCTGGATCAAGGGGCCCACGAAGGCGCGGATCCCGACTTCTCGGTAGGCCCGTACCGCCGCCTCAATGGTGGCCAACTCTTGGCCAGGGATCAGCACCAGATGATCCACCACCGAGGTGCCCCCCGTCAGCAGGGTTTCCACCGCCGTCCCCAGCGCGCTGAGATAGATTTTTTCCGGATCCGGCGGCGCATACTCGTGCAGTTGTGCCAGCCACAGCTCCAGCGGATAGGGTGGTATGATCCCTCGTTGCCACATTTCGGAAGAATGGGTGTGGGCATTGACAAAGCCCGGCAGCAAGAGTTGGTTACTGGCATCCAGTTCCAGGCTGTCTGCGCCCGTTGCGGGTAACCCTCTGCCTATGGCAGCAATCCGTTCCCCCTCGATTCGCACATCTGCGGTTTCGTAGCCGGTGGCGGTGGGAATTAACGCATTGCGCAAGATAAAACTCATGCCCGGGATCCAAAAAGGCCGTCTGCTACCTTAGCGTGCTGGAGTTAACCCTGCCAAGGCGGGAGGATCAGAACATTTGCATGCATAACCTAGCCTTTCCCCCAAGGGATACCCAAGCGTAGTGGTTATAGAACTGCCGACATAGAGGTGCCCACACTCTCCATAACGCAGTTTCAACGCCTCTGCACCGCCGACATGGCCCTACAGCTCAGCCTTGACCGGCTATTTCTTTTTCTTGGCGGAGCCTTTTTTGGCCGGCTTGCTCTCGGCAGCAGGGGCCGGTTCTGGGGCAGGTTCTTCAGGAGGAGCGGGTGGAGTCTCTTCCACTTTGGGGGCCTCTGCCGGCTTGAGACCGGCTTGAGCGGCAACCTCAGCAGCAAAATCCACTTCTTCTTTCTCGATCCCCTCTCCCAGGACAAAGCGCACAAACCGCCGCACCCGAATGTTTTCCCCCAGTTTGGCAATGTGCTGCTTGACCAATTCCTCCACCGTGATCGAGGAATCTTTAATAAAGGGTTGATCCAACAGGGATAACTCTTTCAGGCGCTTTTCGATGCGACCTTG
>NZ_JANSHW010000427.1:0-629 GCF_047461815.1 Synechococcus sp. R6-10 | reverse complement strand
ATGAAGCCGATTTCGTCCATGTGCCCTGCGAACATCACGCGAGGCTTACCGTCGGGGTTCAGCACGGCGATGGTGTTGCCCATCACATCGGTGTAGACTTTATCGGCGAACTCGCGCGTGTAGGCGCGGTAGACCTCCGCGGCGCGTTGCTCGTAGCCCGACGGCGACGGCGCGTTCACAATCGCCTTCAGAAACGCCAGCGACTCTGCTCTCATAGGCTCTCTCCTATCGTGCGTAGTAGGTGTGCCATTTCGATGGCGCTAAGCGCGGCTTCGCTGCCCTTGTTGCCCATCTTGCCGCCTGCGCGTTCCAGCGCCTGCTCGAAGGTCGCCTCGGTCAGGATGCCCAGCGCGATGGGCTTGCCCGTCTCCAGCATCAGGTGCATCAGCGCGCTGCAGACCGCGCTGCTGATGTGCTGGGCGTGGCTGGTCTCGCCTTGCAGCACCGCGCCGAGGCATATGATGGCGTCGTACTCGCCCGACTGGGCACACTCGCGGGCAATCAGGGGGATCTCCCAGCTGCCCGGCACGGCATAGGTGTCGATGGCGTTGGGGTCGGCGCCGTGGCGCAGCAGGGTCTGAATCGCGCCCTCTTTGAGGCGGTCGGTGATCAGCTCGTTGTAGCGGCTC
>NZ_JANSHW010000426.1:0-2942 GCF_047461815.1 Synechococcus sp. R6-10 | reverse complement strand
TGGGATCTCTTTGTCTGAGGTGAGGCTGACGGCGGGGGGGACTTTGGAGGGGGATCGGCGCTACGCCCTGGTGGATGCGGAGGGGAAGCGGGTAAACGGCAAACGCCATGCTGCAGTCCACCGCCTGCGTGCCCGGTTTGATCCCCGGTTGTGCCGGGTGCAGTTGTGGGGGGAGGGCAAGGCGGCTCAGTTTGACCTGCAGCAGCAGCGGGATGCTTTGCAGACTTGGCTCAGCGATTGGTTCGGTTTTCCGGTGCAACTGCTGGAGGAGCCTCTCAGGGGGTTTCCGGATGATCCCTATGCCAACGGCCCCACCCTGATCAGCATAGCCACTCTCGAGACAGTGGCCAATTGGTTCCCCGGCCTCACCCCCGAAGAGATGCGGCAACGCTTTCGCATGAATATCGAGCTGTCGGAATGTCTGCCCTTTTGGGAGGATCGGCTCTTTGCCCAGGCAGATCAAGGGGTGCGCTTTCGCATTGGGGAAGTGGAGCTGCTGGGCCTCAACCCCTGCGCCCGCTGTGTGGTGCCCACCCGGGATCCCCTGAGCGGAGAGGCCTATCCCGGTTTTCAAAAGCACTTCGTAGCGCAACGGCAGAAAACCTTGCCACCCTGGGCCGAAGCCAGCCGCTTTGACCATTTCTATCGCCTTGGAATCAATACGTGGATCCCGAGAACGGAGGCGGGCAAGCACCTGAGGGTTGGGGATCCCGTCGAAATCCTCGGGGTTGAACCCCTCAGCCTTTACCCTGAGCTGAATCGAACCCCAGGTTAGTTTCCGACCTACAATCAAGCTAGAGCAGCTCTTTTGGCTTGACCAAGCTATGCAAACCCTGGATCGGCCCAACGCCCCCACCCAGCAGCCCTACCCAGAACCGGTCTATCCCCGTCGCCCCACCCGCACGGTGGCCGTAGCTGATGTGTTGATCGGCAGCCAGCACCCGGTGGTGGTACAGTCCATGATCAACGAGGACACCCTCGACATCGACGCGGCAGTGGCCGGGATCCGCCGTCTGCACGAGGCAGGCTCAGAGATTGTGCGGGTTACCGTTCCCAGCATGGCCCATGCCAAGGCGATGGAGGCAATTCGGGAGAAGCTGATCCAAACCTACAAGCCCGTGCCTTTGGTAGCTGATGTCCATCACAACGGCATCAAGATCGCCCTGGAGGTGGCCAAATACGTGGACAAGGTGCGCATCAATCCGGGGTTGTTCATCTTTGAAAAACCTCAGCCCGGTCGCACAGAATATACCCAGGCGGAATTTGAGGCCATTCGTAACAAAATCCGGGAAACCTTCACCCCCCTTGTCCAGACCCTCAAAGCCCAGAACAAAGCCCTGCGCATCGGGGTCAATCATGGATCCCTGGCAGAGCGGATGCTCTTCACCTACGGGGATACGCCTGAGGGCATGGTGGAGTCGGCCCTGGAATTTGCCCAAATCTGCGCCGAGCAAGACTTTCACAATGTGGTGCTTTCCTTCAAGGCCTCCCGCCCGCAGGTCATGTTGGCGGCCTACCGGCTGGCAGCCCGTCGCTTCGATGCCCTGGGCCTGAATTACCCCTTCCACTTAGGTGTCACCGAGGCGGGCGATGGAGAATATGGGCGCATCAAGTCGGCGGTGGGGATCGGAACCCTCTTGGCTGAAGGGATCGGCGACACGATTCGGGTTTCTCTCACGGAAGCGCCAGAGAAGGAGATCCCGGTGGCCTACGGCATTTTGCAAGCTCTGAACCTGCGCAAAACCATGGTGGAGTATGTGGCCTGCCCTTCCTGTGGCCGCACCCTCTTCAATTTGGAGGAGGTGCTGCAGAAGGTGCGCGCCGCAACCCAGCACCTGGTGGGGCTGGACATTGCCGTGATGGGCTGCATTGTCAATGGGCCGGGAGAGATGGCCGACGCCGACTACGGCTACGTGGGCAAGACGCCGGGGGTGATCTCTCTCTACCGCGGCAAAGAGGAAGTGAAAAGGGTGCCGGAATCGGAAGGCGTGCAGGCGCTGATCGATCTGATCAAAGCCGATGGGCGCTGGGTGGATCCCCCTTCTTCCCATTAATTCCGCTTCCCCCTCAAAAAGCGACCTGTCCAGCAATCCTGCCGCGCTCTTGCTTTGCTGAGAAACTGGCTAGCGGCGTTTGCCACGCAGAGCTTTGGCGCGGTTGTTCACCTGCCTTACAAACAGAGGCAGCAGGTGCGCCCGGATATATTCAAACGCTGCTTGCAGACCTTCTTTTTCGTAAATCAGGCCGATTTCCGCCTCAACCTGCGTGGGATCCCTGAAGGCCGACAAAAATTGGTTGGAGGTCAGCCACGTGAAGAGTTCTGCGCGATTCAAGTCACAACTGGGCGGGGAAGGCACTTGCCAGTCTTGAGGTGGGCCAAGCAGCCACTGCCGGGCAAACAAGCTCAACACCGCATCCCCCAGCCAAGCCTTGTCGCGACGGGATCCCTCGTCCAACTGGGCCACCTGCTGTCTGATGGTCTGGCTGGTCGAGGAGCAATGGGATCCTGTCGGCATGGAAGTGGCAAGTGCGCAAGGACTGGCAGCAGACAAGCCCGGCGGCAAAGCGCCCCTGCCTCATTTTAAGATAGGGTCTGGCCCGTTGCAGGTGGAGTGTGGCATTGTGAGGATCCTTGGAGCATGTTGTTGGAGCTAACCCCAGAAGAATGCGAATCGGTGATTCCGGTGGTGCCAACGCGCCTTCAGTATGCGGCTTACTGGAGCGATGCCCTCAAGAGCACGGGCCGCATCATCACGGCCATTTTGGTGGGCGTGGCGTTGCTGGTTCTTTCCCGCGCTTTCGGCGAGGGATCCTTTCTGGGGGCAATCGCCTTCCTGGTCGGGATTCTCTCGTTGCTCTATCCCTTCCTGTGGGGGCCGCTCTACACCATCTCCCGCCGTCAGCTAGCCTTTCGCGAGATTCCCTATGGGGGATTGTTTTTT
>NZ_JANSHW010000425.1:0-1328 GCF_047461815.1 Synechococcus sp. R6-10 | reverse complement strand
TTGGCAGACTCGAAAGTAAACAGAAAGATCAACTGGTAGTAATCCGTACTGAACATATTATACATTATTTTCGGTATAGTTGAGCTTATTATTGACTAGAGTCATGCTCTTTTTTGCCTCTTTTGAGATCCTTTTCACTTCTTAGCCCCCTCCCCCCAGTGTCCAAATGACAGCAGTGGGACAGGATCCCTACTCAGGCTAACAAAAGGTTCCCACTGCCCCGGTTTTCACGGGCCATCCCTGGGGCTCAGTTGCGGCGAAACAGGCTGTCCAAGTAGATGCGCGCCGCCCGCCGGTCGCTCTCCCCACTTTGGAGCAGGAATAACGAGAGCGCTGCCGTCACCACCCGATCCTGATCCCAGTCGGGATGGCGGGAGAGGTAGTTTTGGAGGGTGTCATGCAGCTCCTCGGGAATTTCACTCAAAATGCTAACGCTGTGAGAACTCATAGTCCAACCACTCACTCGGGGTCAAGAGGGGAGAAAACGGCATCCCGCAAAACCTGCGGCCACAGCCAGAACTTGGGCAGCCCGAACAGAGCGAACCCGCAACATCAAAACCCAACCTAGATAGGCCAAGAGCCTCAGCAGGCCCGCAAGAAGAAAAGCAAGCAATATAGGTTCATAGCTTGCCCCTATCCCGGCGGATGGGAGGGAGGGCATTCACAACTGCTCCTAAGCCTGTCGTGGGCCGTAGAACAGATGAAGTCTTTTCTTTCTAAGGAGAGCGCTCGGGAAAATCTCCACACCACTCGCCCTCAGGTGCGGCTATTCTGCCCTTTAACCCACGGGGGGTGTCAATCCCAAGTCAGGGATCCAACAGGACAAAAGCTCTCCATTGGCCTTGATGGGATCGGAAAAAACGGCGCGATCCCGTTACGTTTCTCAGGGTGTAGTCGCCTGAACCTTACCCACCTCCACTTTTCCACAGAAACCCCCGATGCCGCCCCCTGAGGGAAAGGCCCTGTGGAAAACAGCCCACCCGCCTGTGGAAAGTCTGGGGAAAACCTGTGGATTTCCGGGAAATCTGAATTTGTCCAAAAATTTTTGTGTTTGTGTCGAGCATTTCTCAGGGCCACTCAACTCCGTAGCGCAAAAACAGCTCCTTGGAACCGCGGCGGCATTCCAGCAGCTCCAACTGGGGCAGGGATCCCTGCACTTGCCAACCCTCAATGCTGGCAGGCGCATCGGCATATCCACTCAGCAGCACCGGAGCGAGGGTAACCCACAGCTCATCCAAGGCCCCTGCCTGCAGAAATGCCCCCAAAAGCCGCCGCCCGCCCAACAACCCCACCCGTTCAATGCCCAAGCTGCGCAGGCGGGCCAGCCG